>CANHJD010000142.1 GCA_947461145.1 Bacteriovoracaceae bacterium | reverse complement strand
CTTCCGCCTTGACTGGTTCCAACCCCAACTAGGGCGACATGAATCTCTTTGGGAATTTTGAGACCAATTCCATCAGCAGTTTCTTCGCCATCAGTTATGACAAGAATATTTCCTGTAGGGTCCCCAGTCTCTTTGAAGTACTGAATACTCTCTTGAATCGCCCCCGATAAAGCGGAAGAGCCATTTTGATTTCTTAGATTTTTGATACTTTCTAATCTTGCATCAATGAGATCCAAATCAGCTGTAAAAGGGACTATTTTCTTTTGAATTTCAGCAAAGGCAACTATCGCCAACTGTTGACCAGCCGCTTTTCTTGCAAAATGCTTTGCAATAAGGACGGCCTTCTGCAAGCGACTTGGTTTCACATCCTCTGCGAGCATACTTGCGGAAGTATCAACTAAAATAATTGTGCGTTCAGTTGGCACAGCCGATTTTATTTTTTCCTCTGGACCTCTTAAATCAGCAAGGCTAAAAAGCAATACGCCCATACCGCATAGAAAGAAGAATGATGATAAATAGCTAAAGATGCTTCTTTTATAGAACCAGTAAGTATAGACCATTTTAAAAAATGATCTCTCCAGCCAGATGACAAGGATCGTAAGAAGAAGAAATCCGCCCAGAATCCATGGTAAGTAGTTCAGATGTTCAAAATTCATAAGACATCCTTCAAGAGAATTCGTCGAAGGAACTCGCAAAGAAAAATTAGGCAAACTCCATAGAGTAGATACATATAAAATTGCTCATCATAGACAATTTTATTATTCACTTTTATTTCAGTCTTCTCCAGTTTTTGGATATCATCTAAAATTTCTTTAAGAGCGCCACCACTTTTAGCAGGATAGAATTTTCCACCAGTAAGATCACTCATTTCTTTTAAAGTCTTATAATCTATGGAACCACCAGGAATTAATTGATACTGGGTTCCAAAGACTCCATTTCCAACAGGGATTCTTGCCTCTTCATCCGTACCAAGACCAATAGTATATACTTTTATTCCAAATTTCTTGGCTTCTTCAGCAGCCTGAAGTGGAGTCATTGTTCCTACATTCGCAACACCATCGGTTAAAAGGATGATCACTTTATTTTTGGTGTCAGAATTTACTGCTCTTGCAACTGAAAGAGCAAGTCCATCGCCTATATTTGTTCCACTTCCCAAATATCCAATTGATATTTCTGATAGAACTTTATCCACGAGGGAGGGATCTGTCGTTAAGGGGAGAAGAGTGAAAACTTTTTCCGAAAAAATCACAACAGAAATCCTGTCAGTTGGTCGCATCTGAACAAATTCTCTAATCTTTGCTTTGGCCACTTCTAGACGATTTGGTCTTATGTCTTCCGCCAACATTGACCGAGAGACATCTATACAGAGGATAATGTCATTAACTTCAATATTTGATGGGGTATATTTTTGAGGTTTGCGTGGCTGCATCAGTGAATAACTCAAATACGCCCAACCAATGATGCCCAAGACGAACAATAATATTCTTAATGCCTTCCTCAGCCACGAAGATCCAGATTTTTGTTGAGGAAAAAACAAGGGGGAGCGAAGAAAAACCTTCCAATAATCTAAACTCCAGAGCAAGGCTGCTCCAACACCCAACCAAAGCAAAAGAGGAGTTCTAAATTCCATTTAAAACCTCTCTAACATCGTTTCGGAATTGATCATAAGCGATAAGAATCTGAGTAACCTCAAATTCATTTCGCTGGGACTTAAACTGGTATTTGAAAAGTATTGCCTCAAGCTTTTTAAACGCAGGCTCTAATTCAGGAAACTCATCTAAATAGATATGTTTATTTTTCCAGGCTGCAACTATTTCATCATAATTTGAAGGTTTTAAAAGTTGCTCCTTAAGACCTAGTTTTTTTTGTTTTGATTTTTTTTTAATCAAATACTTATTTCGCCACTTCAGGAAAATGAGTCCTAAGATCATTACTAAAGTAGAAATTACTAACCATTTTAAAACACTCACCTGCCCAGAAACTTCAAAGTCACCAAAAAGAAAACTTTGGGCGGGTTTTGCGGGGAGAACTTTTATTTTTTTAAGTATGATTGATATGTCATTTCCCTCAATTAGGTCTGATGTCGGAACCTTCTCAAACACGACTCTTGCATTCGAAACGAGAGTTCCGTTTTTCTGAACAAAAGGATCAAGAGAGATGACATAGATTGTTTTAGCAAAATCTCTTCCTGCCAAACCAGACAACGTGCTTTTGCCTTCAGACTCTTTAATTGAAAGCTCACAGTCAATTATTGATCCCTGCTTAACCTCAGGTATTAAAGTCGATAGTTCCAAAGTCGTCTTGGCCCATGAACTTCCTAGAATAAACATAAATAGCAGTAAAAACTTTATCACACTAACTCTCTGACAAATTTTTCAAGGTATCTTTCCTGAACACCTATCTCTTTATAACGCTCTTTCATAAACAAGGGTTTATCATCATTAGCTTTCAAATCACTCACCATTGACTTGCCCGTCATTGGATTTTTTGTTTTAAAAAGAAAGGGCAAAGAATGATTTTTATCAATAGGTGAATAGATTCGAAAACAATGCATGTGCTTTTTATCCAGAATTTTATCCCATATTTCCTTTTTTTCGATTTGGCTCATGTCACCCAAATAAATGACTTCTTTCCTACGGGCAAGATAAGACTTGATCTGGGCTATTTTCGCCATTTCATCGACGGAAACGACTCTTTCCGGTTGCTTGATAATAACGTGACCATTCTCATCAATGAGACCTAATTTTTCTAACAAGGAGATGAAAATCGTCAATCCTTCCTTGCCCTTTTTGGGAGGGAGATTGAAGCTTTTAGTTGACCATACAATCACTCTGACAACATCTTGAGTTTCACCGGCCAAAAGATAGAGGAGTCCTACAATTTCAATAAGGGCCTGTAATTTAGAAACTTCGTTGAACCCGTAAAGTAGAGTTTTCGTAATATCTAGAAAAACAACAATTTCTACATTTCTTTCTTCTTCAAATGTTTTGATATAAGTATTTGAAGATTTAGCAGATAGCTTCCAATCAATAAATCTCACATCATCGCCTGGAACATAAATTTGATGTTCCCTAAACTGCAAACCCGATCCCCTAAAGTGAGACTTTAGCATGCCTGAGGCATACGCATTTGAATTCTTAAATATATGAGACTGGATTAATCCAACGACTCGTTCTATTTCTTTTAAATTCATATCAGATTACATTTGCAGCGATCGTTGCAACCAAATTCCTCGTATTCATTTTATCTATCTGGGCTTCATAAGAGGCAATAACTCTGTGGCCCAAAACTGATGGAACAATTGACAAAATATGGTCTGGGCCCACAAAATCCTTTCCATCCATGAAAGCCTTGAACTTAGCTATTTTATAAAGCCAAATTGAGGCGCGGGGTGAAGCACCAGCTATAAGAGCACCCTCATATTTTTTAGGGAATAATTTATTCCCAGGTCTCGTGGCATGAACAATTCTAATAATCATGTCTTTGATTTTTTCATCCACATAGATCATTTCTACTTTTTCTTTCAGGGCGAATAGATCATCTTGATTAATAATCGGCTTCATATCTAATTGATGGGATTTTAGGCCTAAAACACTTTTCTCGGCTTCAAAATCAGGATAATCAACAGAGATTTTCATCATAAACCGATCTAATTGGGCTTCAGGTAAATTATAAGTTCCCTCTTGTTCAATTGGGTTTTGAGTGGCGAGAACAACAAAAGGTGAGGGTAGGCGATGAGTTTTATCACCAATGGTGACTTGTTTCTCCGCCATTGCCTCAAGAAGAGCAGCCTGAACTTTTGCAGGTGATCGGTTAATCTCATCGGCCAGTACAAGCTGAGTAAAAATCGGGCCAAACTTTGTGGAAAACTCTTGCTTCTGCTGGTTATACATCATTGTCCCAATAAGATCTGAAGGAAGCAAATCTGGGGTAAATTGAATTCGTTGAAACTGTAAATCACAAATCCTACTCATAACTGAGACACTTAATGTCTTTCCAAGTCCGGGCAGCCCCTCGATTAGTAAGTGTCCTTCGCAAACTAGCGCAGCAATAATTG
Source organism: Bacteriovoracaceae bacterium (assembly GCA_947461145.1). Lineage (GTDB taxonomy): Bacteria > Bdellovibrionota > Bacteriovoracia > Bacteriovoracales > Bacteriovoracaceae > Peredibacter. The sequence continues at coordinate 1,963 of CANHJD010000142.1, read as the reverse complement.
ATTCAAGAAGTTCATCTTGCCCAAAGACTATTGTTTTAGCTTGTTTAATTACTGCATGTACTTTGTCTTGCAACATCATTTTATGACTCCAATAGGTAAAAATAACTTTTTATATAATTTGATTTATCCATTAAGGATGAAATTGGATGATCCCATCCCTGCATCCCAGAATAAATTAATTGAACCTTTCTATTTTCTTTATTTGCTGCATCGATAATGTTTTTTTGAAACTCTTCATGTGAAACATAGTGAGTACATGAAGAAAAGGCGACAAATGCAGAAGGTGAGGCCAATCGAAAAACTTTACGGTGCAACTTACTATAGCCTTCAAGGGCGTGATCTTTTTGAGATTGAGACTTTGCAAAGGCCGGTGGATCACACAAGATCAAATCAAACTGACTTTTCTTTTGAATAGCATCATCGAGAAACTTAAAGACATCTGATCTGAAGAACTCACCACGATTCTGAAAACCATTAAGCTTTAAGCACGTACTAATTTCGTTCTCAAAATTACCTTGGTCGACAAAAGTCATTTTCCCCACACCAGCAAAAAGACCCATGAGGCCCCATGCACCAACGTAGGAAAACAAATCAAGTCCATTCTCAAAATTAGTAGAAAGTCTGTTTAACAAATGAAGTAGTTGCGCTCTATTTTCACGATGATCGTAATAAAATCCCACCTTCTGTAAAACATCAGATCGGATTAAGAATTTTATTCCATTTTCTTCAATTTCAAGATTCGGTAAAGCCGTGGTTTCAAATACAGGAAGGGCCTCTTTCTCGCGATATTTTAAATTATCGAGTAAGAAAGCCTCTCCCTCAATCATCTTTTCCACTTCATTTCTAATTAAGTCTCTATATTGATCAATTCCCGCCGTATTTATTTGAATAATCGCCTTTGATTTAAATTTATCAATGATTAGACCAGGTAAACCATCTACCGCCCCATAGAAAATCCGTGAACCATTTTCATAAGATTGGAACCTTAGTCTCTTATGGTAAGCGCGAAGAATTTCAGACTTAATAAAATCTGTGATAACAAATGATGTCGTATTTTTTGATTCAATCTGAGAGACGATGTGAATACTAGTGAATTTATCATCTACGTTTGGATTTAAAAAACAAACATATGATTGAGCAGACGTAGGATGATGAAGTAGTGCCCATTCACCAGGCAAATAAGATTTGATTGAATCCTCTACATCGGCTTGTTTCAATTCTTTATGCTGAGATCGGATTTTATTCAATCCTGTTTTATTTAAAAGCAATGTTCTCAAAGGCTTACCCTTGTATTTCGTAGATGAATTATTATAACACCTTAGAGAATGTGCTCAACAATGAAGGAGAGAGAATAATGAGGGAAGTAAATTAGTCGACTTTTAATTCAATATTTCTGAAAGTTTCAGTTAGGAATTTTTCAAGATCCTGACGCTGATTCAAGAAAATCTCATCTAAAATAAGCTTAAACCTATACCCATTTGAGTCTTTATGCCCAACAATTTTAATCAGGTTACTAAAAGTAAGTTGGTTTTCCGGCCTATCGAGGCTACCTGCCAGCCAAGATGTTACTGGGCGCCACTGATTTTTTTGGGAACCAAAGGCAACTAATAATGCTTTGTGAAGATTCAAATTAGTTTGAAAATCTTGAAGGTCGGAAAAATCATTCAAGAGCTTACTGAGATTCTCTCTAAATTCATTCCTGACGATCAATTGAGAGAAATCTTTTTTAGTCATAAGAGAAAATTTAGAACTGCTTTGAATAATGTTATCCACCTTTTCAGGAGAGGCAAGAAAGCCATCCAATAAATTATTTAAAGCAACTAATAGCTTGGTACCGGAGTCTAACTTTATAAATATCTCTCTGATTTCAGGCCAATATCTTATGGCGAGTTCTGCCGTTTCTAAAATTCTCCATGCATTATCATTAGACAAATTTTCGTCCGATAAAATAGCCAACACTTTT
>CANHJD010000141.1 GCA_947461145.1 Bacteriovoracaceae bacterium | reverse complement strand
TGATTTTGTCACTTTTTGTTGCCTTTATTGTGACTCCTTGGGCATCTGTAAAATTACTAAAGCATACCGAGTCTCATGGGGATCATCATGATGAGACTCAAGGGCCGTCTAAACTTGATAAGATTTATATCTGGCTAACTGATCACCTTCTCTCAAAAAAATCTTGGGCGCTGGGATTTACTGGCATAGTACTCTTATTGTTTTTGGCGGCAACATCGATGTTTGCAACAAAATCAGTTAAAGTGAAGATGCTTCCGTTTGATAATAAAAGTGAATTTCAAGTGACTGTAGACTATCCAGTGACGACTCCTTTAGGTCTCTCAAGCCAGTGGAGTAAGGAGCTTGCAGCAGAAATTTTAAAACACCCTGATGTTAAAATTATTCAGGTCTTTTCTGGTGAGCCTGCACCTTTTTCTTTCTCAGGTATGGTGAAGCACACGTTCCTTAGAAAGTCTGAATATATGTCAGACTTGCATATTGTGCTCGCCGATAAGCACGATAGAAAAAAATCAGGCCATGATATTATTAACGAGCTTCGACCAGTCATTAAAAAATTTGCAGAAAGCAAAGCTGCCACAACGAAAGTCTTAGAAATTCCACCTGGTCCACCAGTGATGGCAACAATGGTGGCTGAAATTTATGGTAAAGATAAAGAGGAGCGCAGAAAGGCCGGCCAAGTGGTGAAAGCTCTTTTTGAGACTGAACCCAGTGTTGTGGATTTAGATTATACATGGAAAGAGGCCAGACCAAGACTCATCTTCCCTTACGATTTTGAAAAAGCTGCTCAGTTTGGAACCAAATCGGCGCAGATATGGAACCTTGGGCATTTAATTTTTAGTGAAACAAAAGTCGCAACTCTTAATGATTTTAGCTCTCCTGAAGAAGTCGGCATAGACCTCTCAATGGATCAGGAAACGAGATCAGGTGAAAAACCATTTGAGGGACAGCACCTTCCAAGTTTTGAGGCCGGTGTTGTAAATGTGGGGAAAGTTTTAAAAGACAAATTCGTTGAAAAAACAGAAGTCCTTTATCGCAAAAACCTTCGTCCTGTAGAGTATGTTCTGTCTGAACTTGCGGGCGAGGAAGAAGCACCTGTGTATGGGATTTTAAAACTTGAGTCTAAAATTCCTTATCCTACGCAAACTGCGGAGATTCCGAGTGATACTCATTTCACTACTGTCAAATGGGATGGGGAGTGGTTTATTACATATGAGGTGTTTAGAGATCTTGGAGCTGCTTTTGCGGCCGTTATGATTCTCATCTATATTCTTGTGGTGGGATGGTTTAGAAGCTTTCTTGTGCCGCTCATTATTATGGCGCCGATTCCTATTTCGCTTATTGGAATTATTCCAGGGCACTATTTAACTGGTGCCTATTTTACGGCGACCTCAATGATCGGTTTTATTGCTGGTGCCGGAGTGATTGTGAGAAATTCAATTATTCTCGTAGATTTCATTGAGCATCAAATCCAAAACGGAATGGAATTAAAAGACGCCGTTATTAGTGCAGGGGTTTTGAGATTTAGACCTATGCTTCTCACTGCGGCCGCTGTTGTTGTGGGCAGTGCGGTCATGCTCTTTGATCCAATTTTTCAAGGCCTTGCTGTGAGTTTAATATTCGGTGAGGTTGCCGCCACAATACTTAGTCGCTTCGCGGTACCTCTTTTTTACTTTTGGATAATTGGTAAAAAACGCTTTACCGAATTAAATCAAAAGCAGGAAAATCTTAATACGTGGGGAGAGACTTATGAATCCTGAAAAAATGCAAGGCAAGTGTGATGAGGTTTCATCAATGATGAAGGCAATTGCTCATCCACAGAGATTAATGATTATGTGTCACTTGTCTGCTGGAGAGAAGAATGTGGGAGAGATTTTAGAGTTGTGCGATATTTCACAGTCTCAACTTTCTCAGTTCCTTAATCGGATGCAACGTGAAAAGCTTCTCAAGGTTCGCAAAGAGGGCCACTTTTCTTTTTATAGTATTGCAGACCAAAGAATTAATAAATTAATTCAATCCATGCAGAAAATTTTCTGTGACTAAAGGATCATGAAATGAAAGCAAACTTGAGTTGGATTAAAGACATGAAGTTTGAGTGTGAAAATCATGGACTCATTACCTCAATTGATTCATCAAAAGAGCATGGTGGTCATGAGTCTGCTCCAACGCCAAAAGAATTAATCCTAAATGCCATGATGGGATGCACCGGAATGGATGTCGTTTCTATTTTACAAAAAATGAGGCAGGAGATTACTGAATTTAAAATGGAAATCGAGGTCGAGAAAACCTTAGAGCATCCCGTTCATTTTAAAACGGCAAAACTTGTGTACTTATTAAAAGGACCAATTGATCCAGAGAAGGCGATCAAAGCCGTTGATGCCTCACTGACAAAATATTGTGGTGTGAATTATATGATCTCAAAAACGTGTCAGATAAGTTTTGATATAATTTTAAATGGTTTAAGTATAAAACAAGGCCCAGTTCAATTTATTGAGCCTAACTAAAGGAAGAGTTATGACAAAGAACATCCATCCTATTGAAAGAGTTATTAGAGTTGTCGTTGGTCTCGTTTTAACAACGATGGCCTTTGTGGGTCCTTCTAATCCTTGGTTCTTATTAGGAATGATTCCTGTTCTTACAGGGCTGACTGGCTGGTGTCCTCCTTATCAATTGCTGGGAATCAATACTTGCAATATGAAGTCTAAGAACCAATAAGATTATTGGTTCAGAAATAATTGAACTTGTTCTGCACTCATGGCGCCACTTTGGCGCCTTACTTCCTTCCCATTTTTAAAGAGAATTGTGCAGGGAATGCCTCTGATACCTAGTTTAGCTGATATTTCTTGTTCTGTTTCTGTGTTCAATTTAAGAAAAACAGCATGCTTGTTTTGCAAAGAGGCCTTCTCATATTCTGGGCCATAAGCACGACAAGGTCCACACCAGCTTGCCCAAAAATCCACAATCACTGGGCCCTCAGCTTTATCAAGAATCTTCTTAAAATTATTGGTATTCACATCAGAGACAAGGCCATGGATTGAGAGCTTTGAGCCGCATTTACCACAAACTGGTTCTTTCTGTGTTGCTAAATCTGTAGCAACTTTATTAAGGGAGTGACATTTTGAACATTGAGAGAAAGTGGTGCTCATTTTAAACCTCCGCTAATTCTTGAGAGAGTTGAAACCAGCTCATATTAATCCGATAGGCATCAAATCCTAACTTCCTTAAAAGGAAAGTTGATTCATTAGACATTACGCAAAGACGACCACGGCAGATGACTCCAATTGGCCTTGATTTGGGCAAATCATCTTTTCTTTTTTTGAGTTGTTCAAAAGGTATGTGAAGAACAAATTTTTTATAGTTACTATCAATCCCTTCAATTTCATCATCAGGTCGCACATCTAAGAGTGTTATCTTTCTCGCTTTAATTTGTTTAATGGTGTCATTAGAATCGAGAGTCCAGTCGAGATTTTGCTCGTAAATGTCTTCTGAGTTTAGGATGTTTGATGGGTTATGAGCTATGGCAAAGTTTTGAATTTGCTCCCATAAAAGCTTCATGTCATCTTGGGCCAAGGAATAAATTCTTTTTTGACCTAGAGTTTCAGTTTTAAGAATATTCTCACGTTGCATTTTCTTCAGATGCATTGATGTATTTGCCACAGTTTGACCAATCTTATTAGCAAGTTGTTCTACAGAATGAGGGGATTGAGTCAAAAAATGAATAATCTTTAAACGAACAGGGGATGATAATGCTTCAAGTAGTGAGGACATCTCAGAAAAGAGATAATCTTGTCTTTCCTTGGCTTTTTCAAATGTTGTGGTCATGAGAAATCCTTGATTTTTTTTATATTATCAGTTATTATTCAATAAATCAATTGAATAATGTTTATTCTGAGCTTTGAGGTCCTTTTTATGCACGTTCATTACTTTTTTGATCCAGATACTTCCACACTTACCTATGTCGTCTATGATGAGCATACAAATGATGCTGTTATCATTGATCCGGTGTTGGATTTTGATCAAGCTTCAGGGAGAATTGAAGATCGATCAGTCGAAAAGGTGGTGACATTTATAAAAGAGAAGGGTTTAAAGCCTCATTATATCCTTGAAACTCACGCCCATGCTGATCACCTTTCATCTTCTCAACTTTTGAAGCAAATTTATCCCCAGGCTAAAGTCGGAATCAGTTCGAGAATTAAAACCGTACAGTCCACTTTTAAAGATGTTTTTATGATGGATGAATTAAAAACAGATGGTTCCGATTTCGATTTTTTATTTGAGGATAATAAAGAGTTCTTTGCTGGTAGTTTACCTATACTCCCTCTTCCAACACCTGGACATACTCCAGCATGTACAAGTTTTTTAATTGGATCAAATCTTTTTAGTGGAGATGCTCTTTTTATGCCTGACTATGGGACTGGCCGATGTGACTTTCCAAAAGGGAGTGCTTCACAGCTTTATGATTCCATAGCAGCACTTTATGAATTACCAGAGAGCACAAATGTCTTTGTTGGGCATGACTATCAGCCAGGGGGAAGGGATTTACTTTTTCAAACAACAATCGGAGAAAGTAAAAAATCAAATATTCACTTAAAATCCTCAACAAGCCGCGAAGAGTATATAGCCTTTAGGGAAGGAAGAGATAAAACACTTAAGGCTCCTAAATTATTATTTCCTAGTTTGCAGGCCAATATTATGGCGGGGCATCTACCTAAGAAGCAGAAAAATGGAGTAAGCTATTTGCAACTTCCATTAAAACTTTCACTTAAAATGGGAAGTTTATAAAAATCAGAATAAAGGAGAAAACATATGTCAAAAATTGAAGTCGTTAACGGAGTTAATAATTTATACCCAACAACTGAATCTTGTGTAAAAGGTTACCAAGTCATTGATGTGAGAGGGGGAGATGAGTTTACTGGGGACCTTGGCCATATCAAGGGTGCTAAATTGGTAACCCTTGGTGAGGAACTCCATCAGTTTTTTGAACGTGCCCCAAAAGAGGAAAACTACCTTTTTGTTTGTAAGGCAGGTGGAAGATCAACTCAGGCTTCCTTACTTGCACTATCAAAAGGATTTAAGAACGTGACAAATCTCTTTGGCGGTATGATTCACTGGAATGAACTCGCGCTAAAAACGGAAAGATAGTAATGAGTGATTTTTGGAATGAGAGATATTCTGGAGCAGATTATTTCTATGGAACTCAAGCAAATGAGTTTCTTCGCTCTGTCTCTGATATGATCCCAAAAGGTTCGAAGGTTTTATGTATTGCTGAGGGAGAGGGGCGAAATGCTGTCTTCCTCGCTTCTCATTCTTATCACGTTACAGCAGTGGATTCTTCAAGTGAAGGTAAGAAAAAAGCCCTCGCACTTGCTTCTAAGATGGGTGTTGAAATTGATTATCAGCTTTCGGACTTAGTGAATTTTGATTTTGGAGAGGAAAAATGGGATGCTATCGTCTCTATTTTTTGTCATCTTTCTGATACGATAAGGCCGGCAATTCATCAAAAAATTGAAAAAGCACTTAAGCCAAGAGGACTTTTTATTTTTCAGTCCTATAATCCAAAGCAGTTAGAATTCAATACTGGTGGCCCAAAAGAGATCACCATGCTTAATACGGACGAAAGTATGAGAAGCGAGTTTAGTTCTCTTACTTGGTTAAAACTTGAGAACTCTCTGGCCGAAATCCACGAGGGAGCTGGGCATCAGGGAATGAGTTCATTATTAAGTGGTATTGGAGTTAAAGAAAAACTAGCTTTATGAGTCACGCCCACTATTTTTATTTTTCTCAAAATATCCCAGATGTTGAAAAAATCTTTAAAACTCACCAAGAAGATTTTGAAGAGCTTCTTGGTGATACCTTCTCAGAAGATGAGCTTTTGCGTTTCGAGCCACTCCTCGATTCACTGGGAGCGGTTTTTGTTCAGCCAATAATTTCCGAATTAAGTTTTGAGGATTTTTATGTGGATGAGCAGCAAGCAGAAAAGCAGATGAAATTTTTCGAGTCTTGCAAAAGTTCCATCTGCTTAGAAAATCT
>CANHJD010000140.1 GCA_947461145.1 Bacteriovoracaceae bacterium | reverse complement strand
CACCCCATTTTAAATTCAGTCGTGATCTTCGCAAGAAGTGAAAGATACTAAAGCCCTGTTTAACCCACAGGGCTTTTTTTATTCCTATGATTGAGCCTAGCAGACTGAAGTGGTTTAGAAAGCGCGACCTTGAAGCGGCAGAGCGAGATCTATTTCTTATCCTTATCCTTGCATCCGATATTAAGTTTAGAACAAGTCTCCTCTCTTTGCTTATCCTCAAATGCTTCTCTAGCACTATGAACTTCTTCTCTGCAGTTAAAGTGTGCATCGTAATCGGCATGTTTAGTGTCGTGGGCATTAGGAAACTTTTTCTTGCACTCCTCCTCCATTGCCCTCCACTTTTTATTTTCCTCGTGTTTTTCAGCTCGATGCTTTTTATGCAAATCTCTTAGTACTTCATTTGATTCACTTGGAGTCACATAGGTTAATCCAAAAAAAATTGAAAAAATTAGAAATTTCATAAGCCTCCTTCAAGTAAACTTCTTATCGGTTGAGAAAACCTTTTTATATAAAAAAATGAGTACTTTTCTTGGTGCCAAGAAATGGAGCCAATTCAGGTGATTTTTTCTATTTACCGTGTGAATAACTAATTGATCTTTTAAGTATTTAAAGTACAGAACAAACTCTACGAGAAAGTTGTGTATAATTTTATTTTGCTAACTTTTCAAAATTTAGATGCCTTATTTCACCTAGAGATCTCTTCAAAGTATGAGATCTCTAGATTTGTATAATAGCACTAGTAAGAACGTTCAATCGGATTTATACGATTCGGCTTATCTATTGGCTCCAGCTCCAGACGCACTCCCAATTGCCTTGCCTCAATATCGTTAAGTGTTTTATTAATAACTCGACCACCTCTTTCCACCGCTTGATAACTTTTTCCTCGGACAGCGGAAGGGTCCCTAAGCATATCAGTGTACTTCAAAGAAGAAGGTGATTTCATTCTTTGGTTCCTCACACCATAAGTATTTCTTCCACCTCCAGCTTCAGCTGCAGAAGAACTTTGGAGCTGTGAGAGCTGAAAATCATCAGCCTCGCAATCTCCGCTTATTCCAAAAACACAGGAACCGTTGCATCCGCCAACACTTTCCCCACAATTTTTTTTCACCCAACCCATGCAGGAGTTCCATCTGGCCTTACAACCATCTCCATAGAATTGGTGAATCCAATTCCACGCATGTGCAGAATTACTGAACTGGAGCCCCATCATCAACATCAAAAATAAAATCACATTTCTTTTCATGGCCTCTGCCTTTTATTAAGTTTATGGAGTAGAAAAATAAACAAAACTTATTTCCTATTTCTCCCTTTTAAAGAAATATAGTCGAATGGTTCCTTCGGCTGTTTTAATTAAAAACTTAAATTTGCACAACATATTGGCGACATCCTAGTCGCCAATATCACGCCGAGAAAAAATCGCAAAAAGAATTCATTTCAATCATGTTTTTTAATGATTAAGCACTTCAGGGATAGGTCCCAAAACTCCGTGACCGACGGATCTTTAGGCCAAAAGTGAGTAAAGCGAAGATATTACGCAGGCATAATTAGCAAAATTATCTTCAAGCTAAAGTAGATCCTCTTTTTAACTTATCTATATTAAGGTCAAAAATTCTGTTCACAATCTCACGAGTTCGATGAAAAAAACTTAATTATTTTCCATTTCCAAATGTCTTGCTTTAATCAGTACAATATTATTTTTAAACTACTAAGTGAGGTCATTGTGATGAAATATCTTTTCCTTGGATTTTTTGTTTTTGTTTCAATTAGTCAAACTTTTGCCGACTCAAGAGAGGAGCAAAGAACTTGGCTGGGTCTATTCATGAGGAAAAAAATTACTTCGGACTATGATCTCTGGGCAGAGACCCAACTTCGCCACGATGAATCGAATCAAACCATGAATCAAACACTAAACCGTTTTGGGGTTTTAAAGAATCTTAATGAGCATCATGAGATAGGCTTTCTATTTGCTTATGTGCAGTCTGCAACTGCGAAAGAATACAGACCCACTCTCCAATATGTTTATAAAAATAACGGAGAACTCAATAGCTTTTCCGTGCGCAACAGACTTGAAGGACGGGATATTGAGAATAATGATGCCAACTCCATAAGATTTAGATCACAAATCCGTTTGGCCCATGTCCTAAATTCACAGTATGATCTAGTAGTTTGGGATGAGCCATTTATGAATCTGACTCATGAAGAATGGACTGGAAATCGTTTTATTGAAAGAAACCGTGCTTTTTTAGGGACAAGAGTAAAATTTGAAAACATCAGCTTTGAAGTAGGCTATATGAATCAATTTATTCCAAGAGAAGCGCGTAATGTTTCTGAGCATATTCTAACGACGTACTTCTTTTTTTAAGATTGTCTTTAGGATAAAGTCTTTGCTTGTTGTCAGTTGAAAAGAGAGGATTAGCAATCTTAATGTGCTGAATTTCTTTTTCTGCAGGTTGCCATGAACCAACAACAAGCTCCCTCCCAAGACTTATCTGACCCGGTTCTCAATGAACTGATAGAAGCCAGTAATGATGGTTTTTGGAATTGGAATATTCTCACGGGCGAAGTTTATTTCAGTCGTAGATGGATTGAAATGTTGGGGTACGAACGAAGTGATATCGCCCCTAACGTCAGCTCATGGGAAAAGCTTGTCCATCCTGAGGACATGCCTCACGTTATGGAAGTACTTCAGGCCCATTTAAAAGGCGAGACTGACCATTACGAAACCGAACACAGGGTTCTTACCAAGACTGGTGATTGGAAATGGATCTTAGACCGGGGGCGGGTAATATCTCGCGCTCTTGATGGATCACCTCTCATGGCCGCAGGCTCTCATACTGATATTACTGATCAAGTCTTACGTGAACAAGAGCGACTACGAAATGAAAAGCAAGAGTTTGAGAATAAAAAGCAGTTAATCGAACTCAATATGAAGCTGCAAGATTCCTATCAGTTATTTCAAGATACTTTTGATTTAGCTGCAGTCGGAATTGCTCATGCTTCTTTAAGCGGCAAATGGTTGAGGGTTAATCGCGCTTTCTGCCAAATGAGTGGTTATTCTGAAATTGAATTAAAAAGCAAATCATCAGTTGATATGATTCATCCAGATGATCTACAAGAAGACATTGATGAAAGAATCAAGTTAATTGATGGATTAATCAGTAAATATTCTCAAGAGAAACGCTATATAAAAAAAAATGGTGACACATTTTGGGTTAATCTCACAGTTTCTTTAAAGCGAGGTCTCAAGGGCGAAGCAGAATATTTTATTTTGTGCCTCGACGACATGACTTCTAGAAAAATGATTGAAGTCGAGCTTGAAAAAAATGAAGCCATTTTAAGTGCTATTATGAATTCAACAACGGATCTGATTTTCGCAAAGGACACTAAGGGCATACTCCTTATGGCAAATAAGGCCGTAAACCAAATACTTTCTCAAGTTGAAAATTTAGCTACTCCTATAAATATCATTGGTAAGAACCCCTTCGAAAGTATGGGCACTTTAAACGAGGAGATCTTAAAAAATGACCAAATTGTTATGAGAACTGGGCAAGCTCTGACTTTTGAAGAAGCTCTACCCACATCAAAGGGGTTAATTTTCTTTGAAACCCTAAAGGCTCCTCTCTCTAACCCTAAAGGTGAGATCCAAGGAGTTGTTGGAATTTCACGAGACATTACAGAAAGAAAAAAAATAGAGCAAAATCTAAAAGATTCAATTAAGGTCAGAAATGAATTTGTCTCCATCGCCTCTCACGAGCTTAAAACACCACTGACCTCTCTGATGCTTCTAGCGCAATCCATGAAAAGAAGTCTTACAATGGCAGGAAAGCAAATCAGTGGCGAAAGGATTGAAAAAATGATTCTTCAAACAGAAAAACAACTCTTAAGACTTAATCATCTTGTTGACGATATGCTGGATATAACACGAATCGATTCGGGTAAGCTTATTTTAAATAAGGAAGAATTTGATCTATTAGATTTGATTAAAGAAATCGCTGAAAGATTCTACCCACAAGTTGAATCTGCCACAGGAGGGCCTTTAATCATGAGGACTTTAGAACATTCTCAAGGATACTGGGACAGGCATCGAATTGAGCAAGTCCTCACCAATCTTATAACAAATGCTATTCGCTATGGGAGAGGAAAACCAATTGAGCTGACGTTACTAGATCTTAAATACACCACTCAAATCAGCATCAAAGATTTTGGGGGGGGAATAGGAAAAGAAGATCAAGGTCGCATTTTTGATTGCTTTGAAAGAGCGGTAAATCCAAATGAAGTTAGTGGTCTTGGCCTAGGACTATTCATTTCCAAGCAAATTGTTGATTCTCACAAGGGCAGAATATGGGTTGAAAGCGAAATTGACCAAGGTGCGACCTTCTTTGTTGAGCTTCCAAAAAAATTAGAAGTGTAATTTTTTCAGGCTTCACAAGATCTTAACAATCCAAGGACTCAAGCTCGTGTATAAAGACCCTAAATAAAAAGAGGTCTTTATGAAGCTTATTATTGGTTTGCTCTTAACTCTATTTTCAATTTCCGCATTTTCCAACTGCAACCCTGAAGCTCAGTTTATTGGAACTGTAAGAAATCTAAAATACTATCCTGCTCAAAATGGAAGTGCCGAACATTTTACATTTCAATTACGGCCAGCGGGTTGGTTTAATCCAAGCATGATGTGCCCACTTTTCGAAGACGAATTTGAGAAGGCCGTCATTGATCTTGTTGGCTCACCTAAAATTACTAACGGAGATAAAATCTCTGGCGTTCTTGTTTTTGACATTAATTCACAAACATACAGGATTGATTAATTATGAAAACATTCATCACATTTGCTCTACTCATGGCTTCAGTTTCTTCTTTTGCGTTGGACTGCTTTAAGCCTCAAATAACACCAACAGAAGCCTCTAAACTTCCCGCTAGAATTTGTGTGGATAAATTTGGAGTAGAACTTGTTATACCAGAACTTCCAACATTACCTTTTTATCAGGGTACAACAACCACGAGTCTTGGATCAGTGACAAAAAATGTGACCCTCAATCCAAATGCAAAAAATTCATTTAATGTCTCGCTCTCTTTGCCTGTGACTGAGATTGATAATGGTGCCTGTGGAAGTTATTACAGCTCTCAGATGGTGGTGGAATTTAGCGTCGATGCAAAAGCTAAAAACATAGATTCATCTCTGAATGTTTATGCTGTTGAACATGAAAGCTATGATCTTTGTCACTCAAGTGGCTCATCAACTGTTGTGAAATACGTCCGAATTTAAAGTCTTATTTCCAACTTAAAACGATTTTTCCGGTGGACTTCCCAGATTCAATCAATCTGTGGGAGTCCCCTACATTTTTTGAATCAAAAATAGTCACCTTGGGTGGCAAAACCTTTCCCTCTTCAATTAATTTTAAAAGTGAAGTCATTCCTTCTCCCACCAGATCATCACGGTCAAAGAGAAAAGAAAGATTAAATCCTATGACACTTTTATTTTCTGTAATGAGCTTCATGGGATTAAAGCGGGGCATTTTCACCAGGCCCCATGCAGCCTTAAGATAATTCATTCGACCAGATCCAGACTGAGGAAGTATCGAGTGAGAGCCATAAGCAATTAGCTTTCCGGTTGGACGCAAAATCTCATAGCTTTCATTTAATGTGCTAGGCCCATTAGCATCAAGGACAGCATCATATCCCTGTGGACAATACTCGCGGGCCTTCTCCCAAAGAGGCTCCTGGGATTTATCAATCACATGATTTGCCCCCAGAGATTTTACATAATCGACTTTATGAGATGAACCTACGACGGCCACTGTCTCAATCCCATGGGCCCGCGCCAACTGGAGGATAGCCGACCCCACTCCACCACCAGCGGAGTGAACTAAAATTGACGCCTTTTCAGGAAGACGAACTAATTGAAAAAGTGCGTGATAGGCCGTCATAAATACGGCCGGAAACCCTGCTGCTTCTTCAGGCCGAAATGATTCAGGAATTGAATAGAGGTACTTTTCATGAACTTTGATCTCTGAAGCATAGCCATTAAAAAATGTTATT
>CANHJD010000139.1 GCA_947461145.1 Bacteriovoracaceae bacterium | reverse complement strand
AGATTTAATTCTTGGTCATTGATCTTGATATTGATCTTGTCGTTTTTGTCAGCAAGATCATAGGCCTTGGCCAAACACTCAAGAGCATTGAGGTCTGAGCGCTCAGCTTTTACCCATGAAGAAAGAATTGCTGGTTGTAATTTTATAAAGGTATCAATTCGACAAGCTTCATGAAGAGCAGGCAAGACTGAGTTCGTTCTGATTTGAAACTTTCCCTTAATATTCAATTCATCATCTGCCACGATTGCTTTAACAGTTTCATTCTTTTCAGAAAGACTGACGGCTTCAACGACACATTCCACAACATTCTTATCAGATCTCTCAACTCTGACATCTGTTGAGAAGATCGCCGGATAAAGTCTCAAGTGAGTATCGATCGAACATTTTGATTGAGTTGCCGCAAAGCTTGTACCGGCAACAGTCATAAGTAATCCAACAAGTAAGTTTTTCATAAATTCTCCTTTTAAAATCATTTCTGTGTTGAGTAAGTTGTGTTGGAGATAATTTACTGGCTTGTTGTCTCGATTATGGAAAAAAGTTGTGAGGTTCAAAAAAGCATTAATTCAGATACTTGAATTAAAATATGGGGGACGATTTGGATTAACAGCTATGAAACAGGCACCTACTCACATTTCAGAACTAGAGCTAAGCTGAAGAAGTAAGTATCAAGAAAGTATAGCAAAAACAGACACTTACCATGTAGCATGTAAAGAATCACAAAATTTTAAAAGCTTCGGAGCGAGACGAAGCTTTTAAAAATCTTTAACATTTCTTATCGCTCATTCCTTTCGAAAAAGTCGTTGAGCAGTGTAGGAGCCTACAGCCTTCAATCCACAACCTGAATATTTAAATAAACAATTCGTGATGAAAAAAGCCATGTATCAAAAACATGGCCTTTGATTTTTAACCGACTTTTGAAAGGGTCCATTGAAGATAAGTCTTAATCACAGCCTGAGTTAGAGAAAAACTTTGAGATATTCTGAACATTTTAAAAGTGAGCTCAGTAGGCAAAAAAAAAGCCCCGGCGCGAGACGGAGCTTTTAAAAATCTTTCACACTTTTACTAACTTGTTCCTTTCGGAAAAAGTTGGTGCCCAGTGAGGGACTCGAACCCCCACGCTCGCGCATTAGGTTCTAAGCCTAACGTGTCTACCAATTCCACCAACTGGGCAACTAGGTATGTGAGAGGTTTTTGATATTGGAGCAATAGATGAGATTTGGCAAGGGAATTATGCGGCTTTTCCGCCTGAACCCATTTTTTTGGGCGCTGCACCCTTTGATTTTTCGCCAGACTTCTTAGTATTTTCAAGCAAATTTTGAAGAGCTGTCTTTTCTTGTCTCAATTTTGTGGCCTCTTTTTTCAAATCCGCCATTTGATTTCTACTTTCAAGGAGATCACGACTTAGCTTCTTAACACTTTCTTCTAATTGAGATGTCTTTACCTTGGAACCATTGTCCTCTGAAATCGCCTCTTTTTTCTGGTTTCTAACAACTTCCTGAAGCTTAGCTTCCAAGGCCCTTTGTCGGGACTGAGAATCTCTTAGCTGAGTCTCATAAAATTCATTTAAGCCCTTTATCTTCTTCATTTCTTGATCAACAACCTGCTGAGAGTTATTTGTAACAATTTCTTCTTTTTTTGTTTCCTGAGAAGCTTTTTTTAACAATTGCTCTAACTTATTCTTATCGCTCTTTAAAATACTAATTACGGAGGCATCCCTTGAACTATTTTCTTGAAGCTTATTGAATTCCTTTCGAGTCAATTCCAATTGATTTTTTAATTGATTACTAACGATTTGCTGTCTTCTTAACTCTTCCTTCGTTGCCTCGTCCTCTAAATCTGGGGAAGCCTTTTGAATAGCTTTATTTTTATATATCTCAATCATCTTTTGATGGTTAGAAATTTGCTTCTCTAAATCTCTAATTTGTAATGCTTGCCCTTGGGCATTATTATTGGCAATAGTCTTATTCGCCTGAGCTAACTTCATGTTGAGTATAGAAAGATCTTCATCCTTTTTCTGAACAAGCTTACTTAATCCTTCCTTCGTTTTTAATACCACTAAATCTTTAGCCTTGAGATGTCTTTGTAATTTTTCAAGTTCTTGAACAAAAAAAGATTCTTTCTGTGAAAGCTCAATCTGTAATTTTTTTGTACGGACCTCTAATTCTTTAGATTCTCGGTAAAGCTTCCCTTCTTTTTCTAAAAGTCCTGATAACTTTTGAAGATCCTGCTCACTAAAAGAGGAGTTCCCTTTTAATTTTTTTAATAACTGGTCTTTTAGAGGGGCATTTTCATCAACCAGGCTTGGACTTTCAACTGCCTCTTCAGCGGCCTTAACTGCTTTTTTATGAATCTCGGACATTTGCGTTCGAGATTCCTTTAAAATTCGAACTTCAGACAGAAGAGTCTTCATTTTCAATTTTAATTGTTCATTCTCACTAGTCAGTGAATTAACCTCACCCTCCAGCTCTTTTTGTCTTAAATCTAAGGATGGTTTGGCCGCCTCTACAATCACATGAGGCTGTACAATTAGAATTTCCTCTTTGGCGCTCGTAACGAGTTTTTTAAGCTGCGGGTCGCCTATGGCGTCAATATCATCATCTACAAGGTCCTCTGATTTTTTTTTCTTCAAGGAAAGGTAGTTATTAATTTTTTGTTTTGTCTCATCAGGTAACTGATCTTCGAATGACTTCAACTTGAGTAGTTCGCCAGCTTTAGGTTTCGTTCCTTTGATTATCTGAGGTTCAATCTTTTCATCCTGGGATCCTTTGACGTTAAAGCTCTCTTCTTGTTCGTCTTTAGTCCCTTTCACCATCCTGTACTCATCTTCCAAAGACAATGGTATTTTTCCTTTCACTTTTCTGGAAGATTCTAATTGCTCCTTGGAGCCCCTAACCAAAGTCAACTCATCTTCAAAAGACTTCGCTTTTGAATCCTTTAAAAACTGAGCACTCTCAGGAGAAGGCTTATGCCCTTTTACAGTAGTTGTTTCTTGGTCGGAATAAAGTTGATTTTCTGAGATCCTCTGTGTGTAATCAACTTGTTCTTTTTTACCTTTAACGAGACTCGCATCATCTTTTTCTGATGTTTTTAATTTTTTTAAAGATTTTACGATATTAAAATTTTCATCTAATTCAAAATCACCCTCTTTTAGAGTTGATCCATCTTCCATTTCATCAAGATTACTTTGGGTAGAATCTAAAATCTCATCATCCTCAGCAAATAGTTTTTTATTTGGTACTTTTTGAATCTGATTTTCAATTGGAGTCCCTTGGATATTTTGAGATCCCTCACTTCTTATCTGCTTTTTGCTATTTAGCTCGCTAGAATTTGAGGCAAATTCATTTTCCAGGCCCTGAAAATTTGAAGCACTTACCTTTTGAGGGCGACTTGAATTTATTTGCTTACGATTTTCATCAATATCGCCTATTTCAAAACTTTCCAATGATGAGTTGAAATCAGAAACTCCTTCCATCTCTTGATTTGCAGGGAGAAGAATTTTATCTGTCATATCACTTAAATCTGACTCGCCTGTCTGAAAGGGACTCGCTTGGCTACTAGGATACTGGCTTAAACTCGCTGTCGAAGATAATTCACTGACTAAAAAGCCCCTATTTCTCGTCTTGATTTTATCACTTTTTGTCCATAATCCAGTTATCACTGATTTTTGAACTTCGCTAAGTAATGTGAAATCAAGAAAGTCTGCTGACTGAACGGCAATGTTTAAAAGATTCTCTTCTGAGTTAGAATAATCACTGGAAAGACTTAGGATTAAATCTTTTGACCTTAAACCCTGAGAAAAAAATTGAATCTGAACACTAAAAACATCTTTATAGGTTCCGAAGATTACTTCAACAGGTAATCCTAATTTTCCAATTCTTTTAAGGCCTGCAAGATACATGATTAAGTGATCAAAATATGTTTTAACTGAAAGCGCACTTATGCCATCCTGAAACGCAGCGTGCACCATACGATCAAGATACTCACCTGTTGAGAAAAGATTAGCAATATTGAATGATCCCTTTTCTTGAAAGGAAGGCTGCTCACGATTAACTGAATGATTTTCATTATCTTGAAAAAACTTATCCAGGATAAAAGCGCCAATTGGTGTTTTTAGCCATGTCTCATCAAATATAAGCTTTCCATTCGAGGCAACAAAGTGTTGCAAATTTTGGACCTGAGTGAGCGAAATAATTTTAATATCATTTCTTACTGTCGCATATGTTGAAACGATTTCTGAAAAGCTCTGAATGTCTCGACACAATATATGTGTGACATCCGAATTCTCAAAATCGGAGGTGACGAGTTCAATACTATTCGTGTTAAAATAATTAGAGAGAGTCTCTGAAAGAGTCCCGGCGAGGTTCAAAATGGTCATTTTATTGCTGCCCACTCTCACCCAGCATTCTCCTTTATACTTAAAAATCCATTCAGAGCTATACTTAATTTCTGATAAACTCTCTGAACAGGGATTTCGACTATTTTTTGATTTTCAAAAGAGAGAATAAAATTTAAAACGTTACATTCAAATTCATATTCATCACGAATCTCCACCATTGAACTCGCAAGAATTACAACTGCTTCCCAACCTGAGACTTGAGATTTAGAAATACCTCTTGGAAAACCTTTACCATTAGTAAGCTCATGCTGATAAAGAGCGATCTCAGCCAACTCTGGATAAGCCAAAAGAGCTTTTTGCTTTTTAAAGAAATCATAGCTTTTCTGAGGGTGTGATAAAAAGACTTCGAGTTCAAGGTCCGTGGCGCCTTCGTTTTTCATCCATTGTTTACCGCCGCCAGGCATTTGGTTTTCTTTGTTACAAGCTTCTGCCACAAAATAACTATAATTCGGTTCACAAAGTCCAAGATCAAGACCAAGTGTAAGATTATAGAAATCCTTAATCATAGGGTAGTGATAGAAATCATTTGCAAAACCAATGATGACTGCAAATGCAGCTGAGTAGAGTGATTTTCGAAACAAATGAATATCTGCTTCATGCAATCTTCTTAAGTCCTCTTCGGCAATGGCATTAAACTCAAAAAAACAGGCAAGGGCAAAATTTAGGAAATGACTATCGAGCTCATATACACCTTTGAAAAAGGAAATCACATCAACTGTTTTTAATCTAAGATCCTTCTCAAATTGAAGATATTTTAACTCTTTTAAAAGTGTCTGAAATTGTGAGATTTTCACATCATCAATAACTGGCACGTATTCAAATACAGATTGATTGGTTGCATGTTTTTTTATGAATGATTGATCAATTAAAATACCAGGCTTCATCAAATAAAATCTTCTTCCCTCTTTAGTGCGAAGATATAGGTGTCCATCGCAAATGATTTTTTTTGCAAAATCTTTGATCGGTAGTTGGATGAATTCTTTACTCATTGGCGTCATAAAATCCCAATATTTCTGAATACCTATCGTCAGAAATCCGGTTCAAGTTGAGTGTTTAACAAGCGGATTCGATGCTCGAGCAAAGTAGACGTTTCTTATCTGGTAACGTAGGATGGACTCAAAGGAAATTTCATGAATATTCAACTAATTGACTGGCTTTTTGTTGGCCTTTACGTGGTCACTATTTTCGTTATTGCTCTAACTTCCAGAGAGCAAATGCACGAGGCAGAACTAAAAACTCCTGAGGAGATTGCTCAGGAAAAGTATATGGCCAATAATTCTCTCACTTTTTTTGAGTCTATTTGCTCCATTATTGCGACCGAAGTCTCTGCCCTTACCTTCGTTGGAATTCCAGCATTTGCATTTAAAAATAATTTCTCCTTCATTCAGATCTATATGGGCGCAATTGCCGCCAGATTTGTTATCGCAGTCGTTTTCTTACCTAGAGTTTATAATCAAGGTTTAACAATTTATGAGGTGATGGCAAAAGCTACAGGTCTGCCTTCTGGCCAAAGAACAGTAGCGCTTTTCTATTCTATGAGCAAAGTCGTCTCAGTTGGTGTGAGACTCTTTTCAGGCTCCATCATGGTGGCTCAGTTTTTTCAAGTCTCGATTCCAGTTGCACTTTTAGGAGTCACCCTTCTTACTCTTATATATATTCAAGTTGGGGGATTAAAAGCTGTCGTCAGAACAGATATT
>CANHJD010000138.1 GCA_947461145.1 Bacteriovoracaceae bacterium | reverse complement strand
GCGTTTTAATTTAACTCCGCTCTTCTTGTTTTTTGAAGCTTTCTTAGCTGGGCGTGACTTTTTAAGTTTTTTCATAAATCCTCCTCAATGTATCATTTCGACTCAGTCTATAATAAAAGTAACTCTTTGCAAATGATAGGAAGGCCAATGGGATTAACTTATTTGATATTATTCTTAACGATTTCGGCCTTTGGAGAAAATTCTCCAAGAATTCAGGTCCTCCCTAACCCTCAATCCTTGGAAGATTTTGATCATGAATTTAAAGGATGCCCTGAAAACTCTGAATGTGATCAAGTCATGGGTCACATGCTGACAAATTGGCGTGCACTAGTTACAAAGCTCAATCAGGCGGCAGACGCTCAAAAAACAGCACAGGAGCTTGAAAACTTTAGGTCCAAATATGGTATTCCTGTCGAATTTTACACTGATCAAAAATCCCAGCAGAGCTTTAAGCCAGCACTTAATAGTTCCTCATGCAAAGAACATAATCCTAAAACAGGTCAAAAGGTATTCATTGGAATTGGCTTTCTAAAATCTCTTTCAGGTGAAAAAGCAATCATTTGGAGGGACCAATCTCAAATAGAGCTTCCCCTTAAAAATAATTTAACGCCTCAACCAGTTAAAGTTTATTTTGAATCAGGACCTGTAACTTATCAGCTACCTATAAACGATCAACCACTTTTTATTAAAAATAGAGAACTTTATATTCTCCGTGAGGATGAGGGTCTCTACTACACTTTAAAAATTTCAGAAAATGGAGACTGGAAAATTGTCTACCTAGACATGACTCAATTGAGTACCCTGGAAGAGAAGCGACAATATGTAAACTGCCCACAAGAAAAAGAAAAATCATCACCCATATTTGGAACAGAGTTCTGCAAATCAGTCTGGAATCTTGAGGCAAAAAAATTGGTTGTAGTTAGAATGCACCAAGGATGCCCTATTTAGAAACAGCACTTTCAGCGTGGCTCTGACCTTCCTCACAACCCACGGATGAGACTTGCCTTTTTATATTAAAAAAGCCCTGGCGACCTTCATCTTTATTTAAATCGAATCGAATCCACTCTTTTGTATGAATTTTTGCCAATCCTGACCCACTATCGGAACCCTTTTTAATGAGAATACAGGGTTCATTAAACTTGGGGTCGCAATCACTTCCCGAAATTGCAGAAGTGGTGAAATAGATATATTCACTCCCTTCGGTAATCGGATTTTTAAGCTCCTGACCAAGTTTTATTTTCTGACATATTTTTGCCATTGATCCATCATCTGTAGTCTCTATTTCTGAAAAATAAAAAAACGCACCATTAGAATCAATAAATCTTGGACCCAAAGCTGTTAATCGAAGAAAAGTAACTACCTCGCTGACAGTACTAAAGGAAGAGGAGTCACATGCTTTTTTTGCGAATGAGAAAACAACCTTTGTATTTGCTAAATTTGGAATTAATTCTGTTTTTTTTGCAACAGCATCGCAAATTGATTTAATAATTTCCATTTGAGAAGAATCTACTACAACTGCTTCTGTATTAATCCTCTCTCCAACTCTAGTGCCTGTGTTGATATCCACTCTTCCACAAGAGACTAAAATAAAGAGCAAAGAGATGAACTTAAACATGCAACTACCTTTGAACCATATGATTTTTTATAAGTCGATTCCTCATTCGCTGTGCTTCATAAACGTATTTTTCAAACCAATGTGTCTGAGTCATGGTGATCACTCGTTTTTCCTCAGGATGCACAAAGACCATACCATGCGGAGACTGCAACATTTTGAGCAAATAATAATTTGCGAAAACGGGAATTTTAAGAACCGATTTCATTGAATCCGGTCGAGAATGAAAAGAGGCTTTTGAGGCATAATGAGTGATAAGGTTATCGAATTTAAAATAATTATCACTTACTCCCTCCTCACAAAGAATATTCACTTCATTTTTTATCCCTTCATAATGATCCTCGATTGAGAAACCTTTATTGAAAGCAACTTCAGGAAAAAAATCTCTAGAGTCTGAGAGGATATTAGATTTATAGATGGAAAATCGAGGGATGACATTTGAATCCACTTCTATTTTATCATGATGAAATTGTGGACAAGAATTGAGATCAGATTTTTCATCAAGATGGTAACCAAGAGTAAGCAATTGATGATAAAGAGCACTGAAATAAACTCTTCTAGAGGATTTACCTTCGGCCAGGACTTCTTCAACACTTGCTGGTCTCCTAAAGGAGGACTTTTGTATTTGTTCCACTAGTTCTGGTGCAAAAGGGAGATCAACAACATTCTTCTGAATTCCAGGGCGGTGGGAGCAACCTATAAGAAGCAAAGTCGCGACTAAAGAAATTTTTTTCATATTACCCCCTACTGAATCTTCTCGGCTAAAGTGGAGAGAACTTGATTTGGCGATCTTTTTGCTCCACTATAGTTCTATGAAATACTGGCTTATGAAATCCGAACCTGATGTTTTCTCTTTTACCGATCTAAAATCTCGGCCAAATAAAACAGAACCCTGGAATGGAGTGCGAAACTATCAGGCCCGCAACTTCATGCGAGATGACATGCAAGTTGGAGACCTAATATTATTTTACCACTCTAGCTGTGAGATACCTGGGATTGCCGGAATAGCTAAAGTAAACTCAATGCCATACCCAGACGATACGCAATTCAATAAAAAATCAGAATATTTTGATCCAAAAGCAACAATAGAAAATCCTCGTTGGTTCTTGATAGATGTGGCCTTTGAAAAAGACCTCAAAAGACATATTTCCCTTGAAGAGCTCAAAGGCTTTAAAGAGTTGTCTGACATGAGGTTGATGCAAAAAGGCAACCGGCTATCCATACTGCCGGTTACCAAGAAAGAATTTGAATTTATAATTAAACTAGGACAGTAACTACTCTATGACAGCGTAGTTACCATTTGTAATAACTTTATCTTTTTCAATGAAAACGCGAATTTCTTTATTTGATTTGTTTTTTTCAGTAATCGTGTAAGCGTACTCACCTTCTGGCATAACCTTATAAAATTCTGACGAGTTAAAAGCAAAGGAGCCAAGATCTTTTGATACTGGAGAAAGTTGTTTAATGGCAACTGTTCCTGAAATACCTGAGCGCTTAAACTTGAATCCTGCTCCACGATGAACTTGTTTCATGAAATAAACCATAGAATCTCTGTTGCTACGGTAAAATCCAGGAATATCAGAATAATTAGGCCATTTAGTGTCAGAAAGCTCTACAGTGACTTGTAAGTCATTATAGAAAAAACAACTCCAGTCCTGCATACCGCCTTTGACGACATACCAATCAGCTCCATTTGTGATCCCACCTTCAAACTCTCTTGAAGATCTCATTTCTGGATTTAGCTCTGAGTAACCAAGAGAAAGTTCTTTGATAAAACCATCCAAAGGGTGGCGATCATATGTTGAATCCCAAGGGTAATTAACAACTACTGCTCCACCATGAAAATTTGCAGAAAGAGAAAATTGGCGGGAAGCCTGAAACTTCATTACATGTTGATTTTCAATTTCTCTCCCAGACATAGTATTTCCATTTCGACTAAGCTCAGGAAAATTTCTATTAAGGTCTGTAGAATTATAATTAGCACGTTGTCTTAATTGTGAGCCATCTGGATTCATTGAAGGCATGATATAGATTTCAGTATTATTCACAAGATCTGTGATTTCTGAATCTGAACCATACTTAGCTGCAATTTCAGCAATAAGAGAAACTGTTAGTTCACGACCAGTAATTTCATCCCCATGCATAGAAGAGATGTACTTGAACTCTGGCTCTGTCTCATCTGTTTCTACATTATCTGAAATCTTCATCACCCAAAGCTCTTTACCTTGAATCGACTTACCAATGGAGAAGAGCTTCATAATTTTTGGATTTTTTGCCTCAGCCGCCTTAAGCTTGGCAGTAATTTCTGCGTGGCTAGGATAATCGGCCAAGACAGATTTAGTGATCGATTTCATATCGAAATAAGAAATACCTTTCATTTCAAGGTAGTCGCTTAAACCCTTTTTTCCGTATAGCTCAAACCCCTCTGAAGAAACGTGATCAATTTCAACTGAACCAGTTGAAATGAGTTCTCTAAGGGCTTCAGGTCTTTGACCAATTACAAAAAGTTCTTCCTCAATTTTTACAGAGGCAAAGACATTTGCAGTTAGCGCAAGAAGAGATAAAGAAAAAATGATGTTTTTCATGAAACCATTCCTTTGTTTTAAGCAAAACGATCCTACAATTTACAAACAGCAACGGCCATGGATCATTGTAAAGTTTAGTGAATCATCCTAACTACTGGAATAAATACAGCCTGTTTCTTGAGGAATAGAGGGCCATGAAGTCCTCGGTGGTAACAATATCTGAAAATACAGCGGAAAAATCATAGCCTAGCTCAAAAGTATCCGAAACGCGAAGCGTTAAAGGATCTACAGCATGAAGCTTCCCTTCATAAGTAGCGGCTACAAACATCCCTTTCCACCAAGTCAGAGCACTTATCGCCTGAGAAGAAATTTTAACCTTTTTAAGAATTTCACCACTTAAGCCCATGATGACGAGCTCTCCATCATTTGTTCCCAGTATTAACTGCTCACCTTTTAAATATGGATGGGCCATCACACTTACATTAAAAGAGCGAGAAATTGCTCCACTATCAGGATTAATGGCTTTTAATTCCCCAGATGGTGAGCCAGTTATTATAAGGCCACCCGCCATAATTGGATTTAGATCCACATCAACAAACTTTGAATTATCTACAAGCTTACTTTCCCAGAGCAAAAGCCCTTCATTTAAAGAAAGTGCACCCAAAAATCCATCTGCAAAACCCACGATGACCTTGTTACCAATAACAAGTGGCCGAGTCACTCTTTGAAGGGTTGTTGTGACTGGGACAGCACGCTTATAAACCCAAAGAATCTTCCCAGTCTCAGCGTCCATGTGAACGATCTGATGGCCTCTAAGATAAATAAAAAGGTGGTCGTTATAAAAAACAGGTGCACTCTCAATAGGAGCAGCAAGATCTATGGCATATTTTAATTTTCCAGACAGGTAGTGGCGGACAAACAATCTTCCGTTCATTCCCCCATAGGCGATATGATCATTAAAAAACTCCACTGGTCCACCGAGCTGAGTTTTTTCATTTTCTTTCCAAAGCTCTCTTCCCGTTTCTAAATCAAAAGCCGACATTACTCCGTCAAGGCTCCCCATAAAGACGATGTCATTAAAGATTCTAGGTGCACCTAAGCCTATTGGAAGATTCCCTGATTGATATTTGGAATCAAGATTTTTTGTCCAAATATTTTTGAAGAAACGACTCTTCTTTTCGGGAGAACTAGGTTTAAAGCTACCGCAAGCGACTAGCGAAATGAGAATCAGGAGAAAAAAATATCTCATTGAGCTAACTTGGCCAGATAAAGTTTTGCGACTTTTGCCTCTTCATCATTTGGAAATGTGCTGATGACGTATTCGAGATGGGTTTGAGCTTTACCTTTTTCTCCGTTAAGAAGATTGAGGCGTCCAAGCTCTAAATTCACTCTTGCGGCCATATACCCTTCCTTGTCTTTTGCAATCTTTTCAAGAACGGCAATAGCCTCAGGAATTTTATTTAACTTCTCAAGGATTACTGCACGCTGGGAGCTAACAAAATAAGCAGCGATGAAATGATCCGTGTTAACTTTAGAAAGTATCGACTCAGCTTCATTTAAGGCACCCTTATCAAAAAGAAATTTTCCCATTTCAAGAGCAAGTGGAACCATGACAGGAGCTTTTTGAACTTCAGAATCTAATTCTGTAAATTTCTTGATCAACTCAGCGTCTGAAACTTTTCCTTCCTTAGCGCCCTTCCAAGTTTTTGACTGAAAATCAAAGACCTTAAATGAAACCGCTTCGGCTTGACTTTTTTTGGATTGCTTCCACAGCACATAACCGCTTATTCCAACAAAAATGGCAATAAGAAGCGCAAAGAAGATTTTGCGGTTTTCATAAATCATATGACCGAAGTCTGTCTTATTAAGTGATTGTTCGAGAGTTTGGGTTTGAGCTGCATTACTCATGGAGTTCCTTTTTATGTCTAATGAAAATTCCTAAGAAGTTTAAAACTTCGCGAGTAACGTTGT
>CANHJD010000137.1 GCA_947461145.1 Bacteriovoracaceae bacterium | reverse complement strand
TTGGGGATTTTTTATTTCTCCCGCAACCATAGAAAGATTATTCCATCCATCATAGGCCCAAAGGGCAGCAAGGACTGCAGTTCCAAAAGCAGACCATCCAACAAACCCTTCTTGCCCAGGCGCAAACTCTCCAAAATGAGACCAACTTACTTCCTTAGAAAAAAAGAAAATTCCTAAACTCAGACCTAGAATCATGAAAAGCTTCAGACCCGTCATGAATGAGTTTAGCTTCCCACCAAAGGCGACACTAAAGCAGTTTAAAACCGAAAATAGAGTGATAACCAAAACCGCGGCGAGATCTTTGCCCCCAAAAAAACTTAGATCAACCATTCCACCCATAAAAGTAATGGCACCAACGGCATAGGCCGCAATTGAGCCAGGGGAGCCGATCCAAAATCGCATCCAGCCATAAAGAAAGCCCCACATCTCCCCATAACCCTCTTTGAGATAGATGTACTCGCCTCCAGCGTCTGGCATGATAGAGCCAAGCTCTGCATATGCGAGAGCTCCAGTGAGAGACAATAGACCACCCACCACCCAGGCAAGCAGAACCCAAGTAGGATTACCTAAGGTCTGGGACATCGTTGCTGTTTTAAGGAAAACACCTGTTCCAATAATCGTACCGATAACAAGGGCAATTGAATCAGTTAACGTTAATCCTCTAACAAGCTTACTCATAGGGTCCTTTTGGTTTAGTCCCTATAGAAGAACAGAGGGGTCAAGAAATTGTCAAGAATTGAGGGCAAGAAGACAAAAAAAAAGGCACTCCAAAGGAGTGCCTTGAGATGAAATTAGGCTTCTCGAATAACGTACTTGTCTTTTCCGTCATCCACCATTTCCTTAAGCTCTTTACCAACTTTAAAGAAAGGCACTTTTTTTGGACTTACTTTTACGACTTTACCAGTTTTAGGGTTACGTCCTTCGTAAGCTTTATAGTTACGATTTGCGAATGAACCAAAACCTCGAATTTCAATTCGTTCATCATCAAAGAGCGCCTGAATCATGCTATCAAAGCAGATATTAACAATCTTTTCTGCTTGGTGATGAGGAAGATTCGCCTGTTTCTCAATTACGGCAATTAAATCAGCTTTCGTCATGTCCTACTCCTTCTATCAGAGGCCAGAGATTATTATGAATTTGAAAGCTTATCGGGTCTTTTTTGAAATAATTTAGTCTCCGCCTCAAACTCTAGGCAAAAAAGGCAATCTAGGACGATCGGCACGTAGGCATAAGTTATTAATTTTACTCAACTCTTATCGGAAAACTCCTGCCATCTAAGGACTGAAGATAGAATGACTTAAGTAAAGGACTCATCTCATCGATAAGTCGTTGAGGATTAAGGACTATGTACTCACGATTGCACGAAAAAATTATTCAATTGCTATGCTTAGGCATAATGCTGGTAAATTTTAGTGCCTGCCAAGACTCTATCCCCTATGCCTCAACCATTACTCCAGATTCAAGCACAAGCGGAAACTCTTTGGGCTGCACAAGTACCCAAACGGAAGTGACGGCACTAGATGGAACATCATCCTGTGTCGAAAAAACTCTCACCCGCCCAGATAATGCTGTGAAATTTAAAACCGATTTTTGTGGATGCAAGGACGGAAAGGCAGTGACCTATGGGAACTGTAATTCATTCTGCTCGGCCAAAAACACTAACGGTGCCGGAATTTTATTTGCAAATTTTAACGTGACTGAAGATATTTCTCTCAATCCATCACTCGCCTCAGTAAAAGGCTGGTGTAACGTTGCCCTACCTGAAGAACCGACAAATCCAAGATGTGCTCTTAAGGCGAAAGATGATGACGGTAATGAGGTGCTTCTTGATGTTGAAACTGGAAGCAACAATAATTCGTTAAATATCAATATCGATAAACTTTCAGAAGACAAAATTTACGTTTTGACTTTAGTTGAGACCGTTTCAGGTGTGAAATCAGACTCCATACAAATTGTAAAATACTCAAGCGATTTACCAATATCTATACTAGGACCTTTAAAGAATGCTCCGATCACTCAATATACCTGCCTAAATCGTCCTTCATCAACAGATGCTGATACAGGCTTCGCTTATTATGATGCCGCATTCAGAGTTCACTTCTACTTTCTTCCAAGAATTCCCCCAAATCCCATGCCGCCGGGATCAGATCTCATTTGCCATGACTTCCTAAATACAAATTATGGCTTCCTTGATGATATTCTCTTTCCAAGACTAGAGCAGATTCCAGGCATTTTTAATCTTTGGGATAAAACGGATCCACGTTTTTATGATAACGATGGTAATGGGAAAATAGATGTTAATGAACTTATTATTCAGAAGGCGAAAAGCTACGTGAATATAAGCTTACCAAGCACAACAAGCTTTTTCATGCCATTTGAAGTGACAGTGCCAACCGTAACTTCTGAGTCTGGATCAAGTAGCAGTGGAGACACAACGGCTCCAACCAAACAAATCCTTGGCTACTATATGGCGCCATGGATTGATCAAACAACTTTTAGATCTTACTGTCTCAATAGCACTCACTATAATAGCTCCAACCCACTTTTTAAAGCGATGAGAGACATCATCGGAGTGGACATGGAAGGTATTTATGTGGGCAAGAAGGCACCTGAGGTTATTTACGACAGAACTAATAATCCAGTAAGTGCTCCTGACGATTATATCCTTATAACTGAGACAGACTTAAAACAAGTTTGGTTCTATTTCAAAAATGGTGTCCCTACTGCTCCTACCGACACGATGACTTATAGTGACCCCGTCTGGTTTTATTATCCCCTTAATAAAAGTTCTCCATTTGTGAAGTCATCAACTCAAAGACTCTATCAAATAAATGGGTCTGACGAGCTTAAAGATCCAAGCATCTCACAAGCCAGCTCAACATCATCAGGATTATCAACTCTCTATCCTCCACACGATAATAAGATTGGTTGTGTTCCGAAAAAATTTACAATTGATTCTGAATAATCTTTAGAGTTGGATCCAACTCCACTGAAAAAAATTGATAGAAAATAATAAGGACTATTAGGGTTAAGATGAGATTGATAGTCATATTCCATCTAAATCTTCTAAAAAAAGTCCACTTCGGCTTAACTAACCTCTGCTTTATAAATAATCCAAAGAGAAAGAAGCAAATCCAGATATAGCCGTATGTTTTGAGATCATCTTTCCGAAGCATTAATGTCAAAAGACCATGAAAGGCATCTTTATCTCTTAGTAAATCAATAGAAAGATTCAAAAGAAATGGGAAACTATCAAAGACAGTCTCCATGATTGTTCCTTTAGATCTCGCCAATACCAAGGCTCTCACCTCTGGAACAGAGAGATTTCCTAAAAGACCATCTTTGAAAACTCTTTGAAGAATCTCTATGACCCTTTCATCAAGCAAAGAAGCAGCATCAAGTTGTTTGTGGCCTAGCTTCTGAATTTCCTCAATAGGATTAAGAACAGGATCCTTCAAAGGATCCAAGGTCTTTTCAATCTTTGTCACTTTTTTGATTCTCGAATCTTGAACGGCCTGAAGTTCAGCTAGATCACTTTCATCCTGAGTGGATATTGATGTATCAACTTCATTTTGTGGTACTTGTGGAGAATTGACTTCAACGGGGGGAGCCTCCGGACGAGATTCGTCTCCAGGGGGTCCACCTTGAATAATGACTTTTCCGCCAGAGGAGGAAAGAGAATTAAGCTCTGTCTCGGCCTGCACAAAAGCAGGCAGAGACAGTAAGCCTAGTATCAATAAGAGAGAGAATTTAAGCCGAAGCAGAAGCATTCTTATTAGAGAATTTTTCAGTGAACACGGTCATTGGAACTGCAATGAAAATTGTAGAGTAAACTCCGAGGATTACTCCAACAGTCATAGCAAAGAAGAAGTCATGAATAACACTTCCACCCCAAAATAGCATAACAAGTGAAACACCAAGAACTGTTAATGAAGTAATAATCGTTCTCGACATCGTTTCATTGAGAGCACGGTTCATAACTTGGAAGCTTGAAAGTGAAGGATTTGCATTTTCAATCTCACGAACACGGTCATAAATAACAACTGTATCGTTCACCGAATAACCAATGATCGCCAACAAGGCTGCCACAATCTGAAGTGAAAACTCTTTCTGAGTAAGAATGAATGCTCCAACAATAATAATAACATCATGAAGAAGGGCCGCAATTGCACCAGGAGCAAACTTATAATCAAATCTTAGAGCAAGATAAATCATGATTGCTAATATTGCCCAAGCAAGTGCCTGAAATGCAGAGGTTCTTAATTGAGCGCCTGCTTTCGGTCCTACGATGTCATTTTTTAAAATATCAAAGCTACCGGCCCCAAACTTCTCATTAAGAACAGCACTTACCTGAGAAGAAATGGCATTTAAGTCACCCTTATCAGTTTCAAGCTTTAAAAGAAATTCGTTCTGCGATTCATCACCAATGCTTTGAAGCTGTGACATAGCAACGTTCTTCTGAATCATTAGGTCTCTCAGCTCACCCAAACTAACAGGCTGCTTAAGCTTTACCTGAATCTCAACTCCCCCACGAAAATCAACTCCGTAGTTTAGCCCTTTAGTAAAAAACATTACTATTGAACCAACGACTAACAACAGAGAAAGAAGACCGGCAACTTTAAACTTACCTACATAATCAATATTTTTCATAGTCATCATTCCTTCGATTAAATGCTCAAACTCTTCTTTGCGCCTTTTCCAACATAAAGCTCGAAAAGAATATTACTCACAAAGTAAGAAGTATAAACTGTTGTGGCGATACCGATAAGAAGAGTTACAGCAAATCCTCTTACTGGACCTGTTCCAAAGTTAAGCAAACAAATACCTGCAAGAGCAGTTGTGATGTTGGCATCAGCAATGGCCCAGAAAGCCTTCTCAAAACCAATTTTAACTGCTTCTTGAGGAGAAATTCCGGCCCGGATCTCTTCACGGATACGCTCATAAATAAGAATGTTACCATCCACGGCCATACCTACTGTTAAGGCGATACCAGCAATCCCTGGAAGAGAAAGAGTAGCCCCTACTCCAATTAAGCAAGAGAGAGTGAAAAGTACGTTTAAAATAATCGTGATCGTTGCGATGAGGCCTGAGAACTTGTAGTAAAAACACATGAAAGCTAAAACAAGGAAGGCTCCAATCATACTTGCAACTTGGGCCTTATCAATAGCATCCGCTCCAAGTGAAGGACCAACAACTCGCTGCTCTTCAAAAACTAACTCAACTGGAAGGGCACCAGCACGTAACACAAGCGCAAGATCACGAGCTTCTTGCATAACTGTGTTGTAATCACCTGCTCCAAGAGTAATCTGAGCAGAACCACCAGCAATTCTGGATTGAACGACAGGAGCCGAATAAACGTTTCCATCAAGAACAATCGCTAAACGCTTCCCAATATTTGCACCAGTTATTTCTTCAAAGATTTTTGCTCCATTTGCTTTAAATTCAAGAGCAACATAAGGTCTATTTTGCTCTTGATCCATACGAACAAATGCTTCTTGAAGCTCTTCCCCAGTTAAGGCAGAAGAGTTTTGAACAAGATAGGGCTCCATACTTGTAATTTCATTTGTGTTCTTATTTGTTTCTTTTGCAAATGAGATTTCAAAGCCTTTCGGTAAATCAGCTGCCAGATGATCATTTACTTTTTTTACGTACTCAGAAAAACGAGTCCCCTTTTCAAATGTAATTCCTGCTTTCTTAACTTTTTCCATCCATTCGGTGAGACTTGCAGGTGGGATTTCATCGTTCACAAATTTAAATTCAAGTTTAGCTGTCTTGCCAATGAGATCTTTGGCGCGATCAATATCTTTCACTCCAGGAAGCTGAACAACAATACGATCTGTCCCCTGAGAGACAATCTCTGGTTCAGTTACGCCAAATTCATCAATCCTGTTACGAATAACTTCAATTGATTTTGAAAGAGCTGTGTCTTCAACTTCTTTGATAAGATCACGAGAAAGCCCATAGGTTAAAACCGCTTCATCATCACCCGTGAGCCTCAAAGTTGTGCCAAAATATTTTGAGATAATCTCTTTGGCCTTAACTTTGTCAGCAGTATTATTTAAAAGAATTGTGTGTTTTGGATCTTTAATGTCTGCAATGAGAAGATCGCCGACCTTAACTTCAATATTTTCTTCTTTTAAGAGAGTTTGAATTTTTCGAGCACTACCGACGATTTCATCTCGATAGACTTTATTAAAATCAATTCCTAAAACCATATAAAGACCACCCTGGAGATCTAACCCAAGATTAATCTTTGATTTTACAGGAAAAGAACTCTTTTCACTGAGGTTCATAAAAGTCGGAGTTACCGACATTAAAG
>CANHJD010000136.1 GCA_947461145.1 Bacteriovoracaceae bacterium | reverse complement strand
GACCTCCAAAAACTGGCCACAAAGGTGATGCCTTTTGGTAAGTACCAGGGAACCCCTTTGATTGATTTACCCGAGACCTATGTCGTTTGGTTTTACAATAAAGGGCTCCCTGAGGGCGAACTAGGCACTCTTCTTGGTCTTCTTTATGAAATCAAATTGAATGGTCTTGAACATCTTGTGTATAAGCTAAAAGGTTAAATGAGAGAGCAAAAACTACACAAGATTCTCAAAGAGATATTTGGCTATTCAGCTTTTCGCTTTGAGCAGCAAAAAATCATTAATTCAGTTCTCGATGGAAATGATACTCTCGCCATTATGCCAACGGGTGGTGGTAAATCCCTTTGCTATCAAATCCCGGCCCTATATCTTGATGGAGTGACCCTCGTTATTTCTCCCTTAATCTCGCTTATGCAGGATCAAGTTATGAATTTAAAAGAAACAGGTGTCGAAGCCGTTTTTTTAAATTCTTCTCTGAGCTATGAGGGAGCACGTAAGGCGAAAGATAAAATTCTTAAAGGCAAAGTTAAAATTGTTTATGTTTCGCCCGAGGGCATACTTTCACCAGTTCTTCAGGATTTTTTTGATCAGGTTGTTATTTCACTGATCGCTATTGATGAGGCCCACTGTGTTTCTCAATGGGGTCATGAGTTTCGAAAAGATTATACCAGACTTGGTGAGCTTAAAGATAAGTTCCCAAATGTTCCAGTCTTGGCGTTAACGGCCACTGCTGATTCTAAAACAAGAGCAGATATCGCAAATCAATTGCGGATGGTGAATCCTGAAATTTTTATTTCTTCATTTGATCGCCCAAATATTAAATACATGATTCTTGATCGGGACGATGAACTAAAGCAGTTAGATAATTTTATCCAGACTCATCATCCTGATGATACTGGTATCGTTTATTGCCTTTCTAGAGATAAGGTTGAAAGAGTTGCCACAGCTTTAAAGAAATTAGGGCATCCTGCCGTTCCTTATCATGCTGGACTTTCTCAAGAGATAAGAACTAAGAATCAGGAGCTCTTTAATACTGAAGAAAAAATTATAGTTGTTGCTACCATCGCTTTCGGAATGGGTATTGATCGCCCGGATGTGCGCTTCGTTGCCCATCTTGATCTGCCAAAAAGTATTGAGAGTTATTACCAGGAAACTGGAAGGGCGGGAAGAGATGGTAAACCCGCTACGGCCTGGATGATCTATGGACTACAAGACGTTGTGAAGCTCTCTCAGATGCTCGAGACCACAGATGCAGACGAGTCTTATAAGAAAATTGCCAGACACAAGCTTGATTGTATGCTTGCTCTTTGTGAGGCAGCAGCTTGTCGTAGAAAATATTTACTTCAGTATTTCGGTGAAATTGGAAATGATTTTTGTGGCCTTTGTGACTCTTGCTTGGAGCCACCTGTTTTATGGAATGCAACTGTTGATGCCCAGAAGATAATGTCTACCATTTATCGTACCCAGCAAACTTTTGGTGCTGGTCACATCATTGATGTGATTCGTGGGAGCAAGAGTGCAAAGATCACTGAAAAAAAACATGATCAACTTTCTGTTTTTGGCATTGGTAAAGATAGGCCCAAAGAGCATTGGAATACGATCCTTAGGCAACTTTTAAATTTGAATTATGTGGCCATAAAATCCTGGGAATATCGAAGCCTGTGCTTAACTCAGAAATCTCTTGAAATCCTTACTGGTGGTCAGGTTCTTCAGTTGAGAAAGCAGGAGTTCACTTTTTCTAAAAAAACGAAAAAAGAGAAAAAAGAAGTTCAGCATTCTAAAGATGATCTTTTTGGTGCACTTAAATCCCTTCGAAACAAAATTGCTAAGGAAAAGAACTTACCTTCTTATATCGTGTTTAATGATAAATCACTTCACGATATGTGCCATATACTCCCTCGTAACGATGAGGAGTTCCTGCTTGTTCATGGCGTAGGGCAGAGCAAATTGCAAAATTATGGTGAAGAATTTTTAAAAGTTATTAAAGAGTATATTTAAGAGAAAGAAAGGACCCGTTATGACCGAAGAGAGAATTATTAACTTAGAAATTAAGTTTTCCCACCAAGAAGAATTTATGATGCAGTTGAATGAAGTTGTGACCCATCAGGGGAAAATTATAGAACGGCTAGAAAAGGAAATATTGGATCTTAAAAGAAACGCTAATATCGGAATTAGTGTAGAAGGGGGGAGAACTCTGACTGATGAAAAGCCTCCACATTATTAATAAATTTGGCCTAGTTTTAAATTTAAATTAAACCAATATGTAGATAATTATGGGGAGGATTGATTTTAAAAAAAGGACAAATATATGTCTCTTAAGCCTAAACCCCTACCATATTCTTTTGATGCTTTAGAACCATATATCTCTAAAAAAACTCTAGAACTGCATTACACAAAAAACTATAAGGTTTATAACAAAAAAATTAATGAACTCATTTCAGGAACTTCCTTTGAGGGAATGGAACTTGAGGAAATCATTTTAAAATCAGCTTCCAGTGAAATGGATATATTTAATAATGCGGCCCAGTCTTGGAATCATGATTTTTATTTTCGCGGCCTTGCTCCTCCTGTTAGACAGGAGATTTCTCTCACTGTGCTTAATCGAATTCATGATAGTTTTGGTTCAGTTGAAGAGTTGAAAAAAGAATTCTTTAAAAACTCCATGAACCATTTTGGATCAGGATGGACTTGGATTGTAGAAAACATTGATGGATCGCTTAGTGTTCATACGACATCTAATGCCGAACATCCATTGTTACATCATGAAGTTCCCTTGCTTGTATGTGATCTTTGGGAACATGCCTATTATTTAGATTGCTATAATGAACGAACGAATTATCTTTCAAATTTTTGGCAGATTATTAATTGGAACTTTGTTGAAGATAATTTGCTTAAAACACCACTCCTTAGGCCAAGTACAGGGGATAAATTTATGGATGGTGGTGCCTCGAGTGACTATTTAGCTTGAGAAAAAAATGAAACAGTTGAGAAAGCGTTTTGAGAAAGATTCTTTTGGAGAAATAGAAGTTCCATCTGAGAAGTTATGGGGCGCTCAAACCCAGCGTTCATTAGAGCACTTTAGTATCTCACATGAAAAAATAGATATTGAGCTCATCAAGGCGATTATTCTCATAAAAAAAGCTGCTGCTGAAACCCATTTGTCCATGCATCTCTTGCCTAGCGATATTGGCTACGCAATTGTGACTGCAGCTGATGAACTACTTAATGATTTAGACCCTGCCGATTTTCCGCTCTCAGTCTGGCAAACTGGCAGCGGCACCCATACAAATATGAACGTCAATGAAGTTTTGGCAAACCTTGCCAGTGAGATTCTGGGTGGCGAGAGGGGAATTAGGGGACGCATTCATCCCAATGATGATGTTAATAAATCTCAGAGTTCAAATGATGTCTTCCCTTCGGCCATGCATATTTCCTCCTTAACAGGTTTGGTTTATAGACTTCTTCCTGCACTTCGTGTGTTAAAGGCAACTCTTGATAAAAAATCGAATGACTTTATGCTCATCACTAAAATTGGTAGAACGCACTTGATGGATGCTACCCCAATTACCCTTGGACAAGAATTTTCTGGTTATGTTTCGCAGTTGGAACATTCTATTATCCATATTGAGAATACTCTCCCACATTTAAAAGAACTCGCTATTGGTGGAACTGCTGTTGGGACGGGCCTAAATGCTCCCTTGGGTTTTTCCGAA
This sequence comes from Bacteriovoracaceae bacterium, assembly GCA_947461145.1. GTDB lineage: Bacteria > Bdellovibrionota > Bacteriovoracia > Bacteriovoracales > Bacteriovoracaceae > Peredibacter. The sequence continues at coordinate 2,950 of CANHJD010000136.1, read as the reverse complement.
ATGATGGTCGCTAGGATCTCAAAATACACAGGCATTGAATTTCTCCCAGCTTCAAACAAGTTTGAGTCCATGGCCACTCATGATGCTTTGGTACAATCACATGGTGCTTTAAAAGCAGTGGCCACTAGTTTATTTAAAATATCGAGTGATATAAGGTGGCTTGCCTCAGGACCAAGAACTGGTATTGGTGAGATTATTCTGCCTGAAAATGAGCCAGGTTCATCAATCATGCCAGGCAAAGTTAATCCTACCCAATGCGAGGCAATGGCAATGCTATGTACCCAAGTCCTAGGTAATGATGTGACTATCAACTTTGCAGGGGCCTCTGGGAATTTTGAATTAAATGTTTTTAAACCTGTTATTATCCATAATTTTCTCCAAAGCATCAGGCTTTTGACCGACGGCTGTCTTTCATTTGAAAAGTATTGCGTAAGTGGAATAATTGCAAATGAAGAAAAAATCACTCAAAATTTGGACAGATCATTGATGTTGGTCACTGCTTTAGTGCCCCACTTAGGATACGACAAAGCAGCGATCATAGCTAGAAAGGCTTATGAAGAAGGGAAAAGTTTGAAACAAGTTGCTCTTGAAACTGGTTTCGTATCTGATGAAGATTTTGATCGTTGGGTTAAAGCTCAAGACATGACAATGGTTCAGCAGTCCCCTGATCTTAATTAATAACTTTGATTCTTACCACTGCGCCTGAAGTATTCTCTCTGACTTTAACTTTTAAGCGAAATTCATTTTGATTAGAAATGCATTTGTATTTAATAGAGTAGTAACAAGTTTTTGGGGTTCCAAAACATTTACTAAAAGTACTTCTTGAGGATTCAATGCATTTAGCATTACGTTCTATCTCTAAATTGCGTACGGCTTCATCTACTGAGCCGGCATAAAGATTAAATGTAAGGCCAACTAGTCCAGCAATCGTAAGCATTTTCATAATTTCTCCTCGAAACGCTTACCTTAGATCATTTTTATTATCTAAATCCAATAGATTAAGAACATTTTACATACAAAATCTATGGCCAGAACCCTGTTTGGGGTCTGACCATTAAATCCATCAGTTACTTAATCTCAATTGTTCTTAAAATCTCACTCTTATTAATTTTTTTTGCTGCACACCCTTCACCATTTAAATTTGATTCATTAATTGCATTCAAGAAATCAATGTAGGTCATTTGAGACTCTGGTTGTGCTTTCTGTATTTTCTTAAATAGTTTTTTTGTCTTTTTCCCTCCGCTGTTGGCGGCTTCTTCATAGATGGCCAAAACATCCCTTGAGTTTTTGACTTTAATCATGGCATCGATTTTAAATCCAACCGCTGTCGCAGGAAAAAGGAGTGCATAAGGGAAGATGATGGACATTGGAATTCCAACAAATAGAGTTAATCCAACATCGTTTGTCGCAAAACGATTTTCATGTTCAAGTACTGCATTCTTCTCGGCGACTATTTCAGCACATGTTCTACTTGAGTCTGCGTAGGAAGTTGATAGCGTTGATAAAAGCAGGACTATTGATAAAAGTGACTTCATAAAAACTCCTTGATTGTTTTTAATATTTATTTATTGTCAGTTGTCTTGGACTTCCAGAATTGTTTCTTTTTGTATTGGCTTCAAAATGTGTCGCACAAATTTCATCTTTACTCCCTGTTGCCATGAAGAGGATAGGGACTAGGGGAGACTTTTGGGCGAGACTAATAGTAAAACCACTATCTAGCTTAAACTGGATAAAGTTTTTATTTGAACTAACTGATTTAATAATGCCTCTTTGCTCACAAGCAGAGGTCGAAAAAGTAGTCAATACAAGCCCTAAAATGAATAAAGTTTTCATAGGTTCACCAGAACTTTTTTTGGTATTCCCCAACTGGGTCCAGTTGCACCAAGGTTCATATCCATAGCGCAAACCTCACTTCCGCTGGCCATTGCCGCCAAGAGAAGGGGTAGAAAAGGGGATTTTTGTACTAATCTTAAATTAAAACCATTCTCAAGTTTAAACCAAGCATAGTTATCATTGACTGTAACAGTTCGTATGACTCCTTTTTGTACACAAGCGATACTCGAAAATGAAAAGATCGAAAGGAATATTATTGTTTTCATAATTTTACCATTTTTCATTGATCAAATTTTATAAACGAACTCCCGTCAAGTTGACCGGGAGTTCGCTATATTTTTTATTCTTGATCTTGGATGTGATTGATAATTTTTATTTCGGTCTTTCCAGTCCCTGCCACGTTTGAGATGTAGTCAACAAATCCGCTCAATGAAAGTGTACCTCTCTTTTCTTCCCCATTTTTCTTAACTTTTATTAATGGACAAATATTCATGCTTCTATCTGCTTCTGAAATAAGTTTTGATATTGTGCTGTCATCAAGAACAAGATTAAAATCTTCTTCTGTTCTGTTCCTAATTTTTGCAGCGACCTTTTGGAAGTCTTTATCGTCTAGTAGGCCATAATGTGAGGCATATAAGGCACTGTTAATCATAGTGAATTGATTTTTAATTGCTCCTTTATTAACTAATGCATTCGTACCAAGGCCTGCAGTTGCCCCAATTAAAAAAAGTGGAACAGTACCAGTTGCAAAACTTGCAACTCCAGCTGTTGCGACTATTCCCATTTTTAGTGCTTCTCTTTTGTTACCTTTGATTTCGTAAGCTTCGGAACAGTTTTGAGCGAAAGCAGTTGATACTGAAGCTGTCAGTAGAAGAGCTGCGATAAATTTTTTCATTGAAATCTCCTTGTTATGGTTAACATCGTTGTTAAGTTATGATGCATTCTAACAATCCGTTGTGTTGATTTGAGAAAAAAAATGTGAGGCTTAAACAGCCATGATTTTGGATATTTACAGGTTTTCTGATTAAAAATACTAAGTATAGACTCTCTAATTTTTGGATCATTATAGGAGGAGCAGTTATTCTATTTTTCCAATGGTGAATAAAACTTAAGATAT
>CANHJD010000135.1 GCA_947461145.1 Bacteriovoracaceae bacterium | reverse complement strand
TCTTTTTTTTTCATTTTATTCTTTAGCAATGGCCAGGATATACCTGGCCTTTGCTATTATAGTGCTTGATGTTGGGTATTTATGTGAGTTTGGAAGTTACTTCAATTTCAATGGCGTATTTGGCACCACTTCATCTGCATACTTCAGCAATGCCCCTTCCCTTTTTGGGGACCTATATTACTCCCCCTTCCTCGGAATGGGGTTCATATTTTTCCATGTACTCCTGACCCTTCTATTTCTCGTTGGGCTTAAGTCACTTAGCTTCTGCTTTCTCTTCTTCATGACAACTCTTTCAATTCAAAATTACATGCTCTCCCACAATATTGCTTCTGGAGCTGATACATTTACGGCACAAATCCTATTTTGGTTTTTATTAACCCCCTATAACCGTGTTTTAAGTCTCAACAAAAGTTCAATAAAAGAGCCGGACAATGATGAAGTAAGAACGATTTGGGCCCTCTATTTTTTTATAGTTCTTGTCTACTTTCTAACGGGTATCTTAAAAACCGGAGATGACTGGACAAGAGAATTTACGGCCATCGAATATACACTTAATTCATTTTATGCGAGTGACATAGGTAGGTATCTTTCTTCGATAAGTTCTCAGGGCGTAAAAAACATCCTCACCCATCTCGTTCGAAACTGGGAACTACTCGTACCCGCCGTGATTCTTATTCCAAATGGCACGGCCAAAAAAAATAAAATAGTTGCAATAAGTATTGTTTTGTTTCATGCGGGTCTTGGCATTCTCACAACTCCTTTAATGGATTTTCTCTTAGTATTCAGTACAAATGCCATTTTGATATATCCCCTAACATCTAGTTCTTTGATTGTTACTAAAACGGAGTCCCTTTTTAGTTGGGGAAGAAAATTTATTATTTTTGAGGACAAACCCATCCATAAAAATATCATAAGAGGACTTCTCACTTATGGACTCTTAACATCTATAATCACCTCTATATATTCCGTAATAAAAGTATCCCCGACTAAATGGCTAGCAGACCTCTGTCAATTTACTGGTACCTACCAAAACTGGAGTATGTTTGCTCCAGAGGCACCACATTCTAACTGGTGGGTGGAGATTCATGGTAAGTCGAGGGATCCCTCTAAAAAAATAACTAATGTGATTAATCCCGCTTTTGAGACTTTTACGGTTCCAAAAAACAGCATCTCCTATTATGGAACTAGAATTGGATTTTCATTTTTTACCTATAACTTTCATCCTGATGAAAATGAATCCTTAGCAAAAAAGCGTGAAGAAATCGTCAAAACAACCCTTTTCTATTACTGCTCAAAATATTCTGATCAATTTTCAGCTATCGACCTTAACTACCTAACAACCCCAATTGATATCGAGGGCACGAAACACAAACTGAGTGGCAAGATTAAGCGTGAACACTTAGGGACACTAAACTGCGAAAAATTGAAAATGGAGAAAGAGCCCCTAATACCATCGGATGAATACATTTCAAAAAAATAGCCCAAACTAAAGATATTACCTGACTTTGCCGATAAGAAACCCATGAAAAAAACACTTCTTTGCCTTGTCCTGCTTGGACTTAATATTTCCCATGCCCTAAGTAAGGAGTCTATTCGGGATAGAGTACTTGAGATATTACCGAAAGAGCTAAGCTCACTAACAAGCAAAGAGACAAGAAAAGACTTAGAGACAAAATTCTCTTCAAAAATCCAAAAGAAGGATCAGCCAGACACTCTCTATTTAAAATATTTTGAGGATAAAAACGATGTCACGATTGGAACGAAAGAGGGAAAGTTTAATTATCTGTACGTGGAATTTCCCCGCTCTGTTTCTGATTCAAAAGAGCAGTTCTACTCAAAAATAGTGAGCGAACTCTCAGAAGCCCAAAAGAAAAAAATTGCCGAGGAAAACCAGAAGAAAATCTCTCATGAAACCGGACGCTATATTATTATTGATCTTCCTGAGGAAGGACTAAAGCTAGAATTTATCAACAACGAGCAAAAGTCTCTCCATTCTGCCATTATTTTCCCAAAAGAGAGACAATAATATGAAACTCATATCTGTTGTCCTACTTTTTACAATCTCTTCTACCTTTGCTCAAGATGAAGAAAACTGCTCTCATGATCATACGACAGAACTTGGAAAGCTCGTGCAGTTTGCAAAAGACCTTCCCTGGGAGGCCGCTTCAATTAGTAACGTAAGAAATGCCTACTGCTCCCGCAAAACCCCATTCACCGTACCAGAGATGAGTTCATGGCTAGCAAAAAATCAATCTGCCCAGGTTAATTCAAAAAAAATAGCTGGCATTAGTTTTGAAAATGAGTCTGATGAAAACTTAAAATCCTTTGATTATCTAACGAAGGCCGTAAATTTCTTTGGAGAGGCAGATCCAAAAGCTCAAAAGACATTCACCAGTAATTGTAAGAAGGTCGAATGTGCTGTAAAAGAAATTTTTGGTCCCAAGACCGGTGTCCAACTTCTCTTTATGCACAGAAAATTTGGAATGAATGGCTCTCATATCACGAGAGCTAACAGATCATCTTGGAAATCTGCAGAACTTGATTCCGTCTTACTTTCACTGAGTGACTTTCCAGAGGGTATTCTTCCGGCCGAGGCCAATAGACCACTAACACATTTTAAACGTGGCTATCTACCCATGTACGCTTCTGAAAACGTGATTGCAAACGCCTCAATTGAGGTCTTTGATTTATGGGACTCCCAAAGTCCTGAAGAAAAAAGATATGCACTTTTTCATGAGTTGGGTCACAACTTAGGCGGAATGTCAGGCGCAGACGACAGTAAGAAATGGTTAAATATGTCCGGCTGGGTCCAAGAGACGAAAGTGGTGGATGGAAAAAAAGAGACTGAGTTTAAGCCTACTAAACCAGAAACTATTATCTCTAAGTATGGACTCACTAATAATGCAGAAGACTTTGCTGAAACCGTTTCAGCTTATCGCTATAATGCTAAAAAGCTGAAAAGTATCAGTCCAGAAAAGTACAATTTTGTAAAAGAAGTTATTTTTGATAATGTTGAATACACATCAGAGGAAGCCTGTCAGCATCCAAAAAGAATTAGTGACTCTTATATTCAGAAGGCCGAAGCTGCTATTGCGAACTGGCAACCATCGGCCCAAGAAATTAAAACAATCGCAAATAAATGCTCTGAACAGGCCATCACTGAACTCTCTAGAGATGGTTCCGTTAATGTTCAATCACAAAGCATGAAGAGCTGCTATGAAAAAGCATTTAACACTCAGGCGCAAGTTGTAGCTAAAAAGCAGCTTGAAAACTATTCAAACAAGGAATTTCTTAACCCCATGGTTAGAAATGCCAAGCTCAAACCCATGTCATCAAGCAAGCTTGGCGCCCTTGTAAGTTCGGCGCAACCAATTCATAGGGAGACTCTACGCTCGTCATTAAAAAGTGGATTTAAAACTAATTACTCTTTTGGACCGAATGCCAACAAAGATAACATGCAGTTTCACTACCAAAGTGTACCTGCGACTATTGGATTTGATCCCTATAATAAAAAAGCTGAATTTGAAAAAATCGCATTAAAAGCGGCAAAAGACATTAACAATAATGGCTCACTCAGAAGATGGGTGAACATGGATTTCAGCGATGAAGAAATCGCAAATCAAGTCAATGCCATGATTAAGTAAGTTTAGCTTCTAGTTATTTTGAAAAAGATGCTGGGCCACTTTTGAAGCAACCACCATCGTTTCGGGAGATAGAACGACTTGGTATTCATCCCAAAGGTTTTTGATTTCTTGATCTGTGACCTGAGCTGTAACCTGGGATTCGATCATCACTTTCACAAAATTTAGGTCTCCGATTTGAGCGTTATAAATCTTCATCTCTCTTTCGCTTATTTCCAATTGAGAGGCCAAATCGGTGGAGATCTCAGTAAATTTGAGATCGGCGTTTTTTTCATCCAACACGAGCAAGCCAACTCCCACTCCTACTACTCCCAAAGCGGCAACTCCCAACATTAAATAAGAATTTCCCAAAAGTGCATTTGAGAGGATGGCCGTACCGACAGCACCAACACCACCAACGGCCATGACTCCTCCAACTACTCGCGTACTTTTGGAGCTAATAATTAACCCTACGGCCGCTTCTGATTTTTTAGGCATTGAAACTACTAAAAGTGAGAGCATCAGCACAAGTGAGGTTAAAAATTTCATTTGAGAATCCTTAGATTAAATCTGTTAGCTTTAACTACCACAAATATAATCATGTTTTTGAAAATTGTATTTTCTATAGGAAAAGGCCCCCTAGCCTGAGCTAGGAGGCAATCCTAAGTGCTTAAATTCTATCAAAACAAAAATCGTTATTCTCTGGATTTGCCGCAATACAGGCATTTATCTTATCCAGTCTCTCCCCTCTGTGAAGGGCCCCATCAATCATTAGGGCAATCATAATAATAAATGGAGTAAAGAAAACCGTCGCAAGAACGACATCACCTACCCAGCTTGCTCCTTTTTGAAATTCTCTGCGGTTAATGAGGAAATTTGCAACCTCATCAGCATTTCTTAAGTTTAATCTATCAACTTCATTTTTAATTGAAACCAAATCAACACCTGTAGCAGCAACTATCTCTTCTTTTGTAAGACCATTTTGAGCGAAAGCACTCAAGGCAGTTACAAATTCTGCGCGTTTAGTGTGGGCAAAGGCCATATCCTTTTGATCCCATTCCACTGTCATTGCATAGGAATAATCATCAATAAGATCCCTTAAATTTTCAGGTCTTGCGCCAAAGACAATTTGCGGAAGCATCAAAATCAATAAAAGCAAAGATAGTTTCTTTTTCATGAATGAACCCCTTTATTAGGAATGGATATTTTAGCAATCTCCCTCATGAAGTATCACTGGCCCTTTTGCAGTAGGAGGAAATTTTTTGACATGGAAAAGAGGTAATGATTTTTTCCCAAATTTACCAAAACTCTAAAGTAATATTAGTTTAAGAAATTATAAGGAGTATCCAATGAAAAAATTTATCGCCCTTTCACTACTAACCCTTGCGACCCTATCGACATCAGTCCAGGCCTGTGGTGAATTTGGCTACTGGATTGAAACCCCAGCAATTGGATCTTTTGCAGAAAACAATGCCCTATTCAAGACAGTAAAGGCAGATTTTGAAAAAGAATTAAAAAATAAACATTTTAAACTTATTCCTTATGGTACCTATACCAGAGATGATCAAAATCCTCATTACTGTGAAATTCTTATTGAAGTAAAAAAAGAGAAGAAAGCCTTAAAAGCTGAAATTAGAATCGAGGAAGTTAAAGACGGCTTTGGAGAAACTATTTTCGAACTTAATGATGAGTACCATAAAGTTTTAAATTCAATCCCAGAAAAAAGTGAACTTCCCCTTTAGATAAGTAGAGGGCCGCAACTGCGGCCCTCTTTAAATGAGATCCTTCAATTTCTTAATTGATTCATGAATTTCATCCCTCACCCTGCGATAGACAGTTAAGATTTCTTCTTCTTGATTCATCATTTTTGTGATGGCCGGAGGATCTTCAAACCCCATATGAACAATCTTACTACCGGGGTAGTAGGGACAATTCTCATGGGCATGGTCACAGACTGTTATAACATAATCAAAAATCACATTTGGTAATTCATCAACGGTCTTGGAATAATGAGCAGAAATATCGACTCCTGCTTCTTTCATAACTTTCACGGCCCGATCATTCATGCCATGCTTTTTTGTCCCAGCAGAATATACATTAAACTCCTCGCCCCAATACTTTCTCGCCCAGCCTTCGGCCATTTGTGATCGACAAGAATTTCCGGTACAGAGAAACATGATATTTTTTTTATTCATGACTATCCCTTAACAGCACTTCTTACCAAAAATAGTAGTCGATGGAGAACAAGCGGACTTATTTTCTGGCATAAGTTGTTGATGAACATAAAAAAATTCCCAGGTATTTCCATCGGGGTCCTGGACCCAGACTTTATCTTGAAGAGCAAAACAACATTCTGTCTTTTCTTCAGGTTTCGTCAAAAGGCCTCTTGAAATAAAAAGGTCTTCCCAGAGCCTAACGGAATCCTCTGAATCAACTTCAACTCCAAAATGATTTACTTTGCTCAATTCTGGTCCTGTTTGCATAGAAAAGTTAAGTGCAGGTTTTTGAAGATCAAATTTCGCGTATGTATCTGTCTGCTTTTGAGGCTTAACCCCAAACATCTTTTCATAAAATGCTACAGACTCACCTATATTGCTTACATTAATTGATATATGCGGTCTCATCGCCCCTCCTTAGATTAACTTTAATCATCTTAGCAGATGAACCAAGGTTAAGAAAATTTTATGAGATTAAATCCAAAAAGATCCACTAGGTGTTTCTCTGTCCTCCATATTGATTTCTAATTTTAAAGTATCTTGATCATTTGAAATGGATATTGGAAACGGACCTCTATATTGACCATTTTGAATTTCTAAGTAGGTTTTGTGAACCCACTGATGAATTAACTCTGGATCCCAAGCTTCAAGATGAATATGAGGAATGTCTGAACTCCAACGTAGAAATGGGTTTAAAAGGAGGGAAGAAAACTTAACTTTATTTCCTGTTAAGGGTCCGCCAATGAGTTTGTTTGGAATATCGATTATTTGCTTCCACTCAATCGTAAAATCATCCATTAAACCAGCGACACGCATAAAACTCACTGCAAAAGCTGAGCAACCGGCGCCCTCACCTTTTAGTGGATCTGCTTGAAGGCCAGAGTACATTTGTCCGTATCCAAGTTGTTCATACTCTTCTGCGTAATCCAGCATTCGCTGGCAGGCCAAAGGCGAAACTTTAAAAGTAAGTTCGGCCTTTCTTTGTGCGCCTTTATAAGGTAAAAGATCGTCCTCTATCTCCTGATCTTTCTCAAGCTTGCCTACATAAGTATGAAACATCGCCCCTAGTCCATACTTC
>CANHJD010000134.1 GCA_947461145.1 Bacteriovoracaceae bacterium | reverse complement strand
CATACGTTAGAAAAATGTCCTTAGGGGACAAAAAAGAATAGCCGAGGAGTCATTATGTTGTTGGAGAAGAAACAAGTGATGGATTTTCTTCCACACAGAGATCCGTTTTTGTTTATTGATACAGTTAAAGAAGTCATATTGCCTGATTCACTTAATGGCAAAAGTGGACCGTATAAGACTCAGGACATGGTTGGCGGGAAGTCGATTTGTACTTTTAAAGTTGATAATTCGGTCAAGGTTCTTGAGGGACATTTTCCTGGAGATCCTATTTTACCTGGTGTCGTCCAGGTGGAGATGATGGCGCAAGCTGCATCTTTCCTCGCGATTTATTGTAAGCCAACTGAGAATTCCAAAATTGAAGTCGCTTTATTAGGTGTCGATTCTGCACGTTTTAGAAAACCAATTGTCCCTCCAATGGATCTAGAAATCCATGCCATTTTAACCAAGGTTCGTGGCCCCATTCAAATGTATGATTGTGAAATTTATTCAAATGGAGATCTCATTTCACAATCTAGTGTCATGGCATCCTTAAAATTTAATAACTAGTTACGAGGAAATAATATGTCTAAAAATTATCAAGCTCACCCAATGTCTTTTATTCACCCTGAAGCAAAAATTGGAAACAATGTTCAAGTCGGCCCATTCTGTGTCATTGGACCAAATGTTACTATTGGTGATGATTGTATTCTTCATTCTAATGTTGTGGTGGATGGCCATACAACAATTGGTAAGGCTAATAAATTTTTTCAATTTGGCTCAATTGGTGCTCCCCCACAAGATAATTCTTATAAAGGTGAGCCAACAGAGACAATTATTGGTGATAACAATACTTTCCGAGAATACGTTTCAATTCACCGAGGAACTCTCAAGCAAGATAAGAAGACTGTGATTGGTTCAAATTCTCTATTCATGGCCTATTGTCATATTGCTCACGACTGCACACTTGGAAGTAATTTAACTTTCGCAAATTCAGTTAACCTTGCTGGTCACGTTAATATAGGTGATCGAGTGATCATTGGTGGTAACACAGGTATTTCACAATTTGTGACCCTTGGAAGAGGGGCCTATATTGGAGGCGGATCTGGTATTGATCGCGATATTCCTCATTTTTGTACGGCCTTTGGAAACCGGATTCGTTTAAAGGGAATCAATATTATTGGTCTTAAAAGACAAGGCCATGCCAAGGAAGCAGTTTCTGAAGTGGTAGATTTTTACAGAACAATGGAAGCCTCTGCTCTTGCTCCGAGGGCCTTTGTTTCTCATCCTGAACTAATGGAAGAATATAAAAATAATGTTGTTATTCAAGAGATTGCTGCTTTTATTAAGAAGTCTGAAATCGGAATAGCTCCATTTATGGCAGGCTAATTATGAATAAAATCAAAGTTGCAATTCTAGGATATGGGCACTTGGGTAAATGGCACTGCCAGAAGGTTGAGGCCAATAAAGACGTTGCTGAATTTATCGCAATCGTGGAAAAATTTCCAGCTGGTCAGGATTCGGCAAGAGCAAATCATCCTCAAGTTAAAGTTGTAAGCGATATAAAGGAAGTGATAAATGAAATTGACGCCGCTTTTGTCATCACTCCAACTTCAACACATTTCGAGCTTGTTAAATATTTACTAGAAAACAATAAACACGTTTTTTGCGAAAAGCCTTTATGCTCGAACGATGCTGAAGCAAGAGAACTTGCAAAGATTGCTCAAGGTAAGAATGTTGTTCTACAAGTCGGTCATAGTGAGCGCTTTCATGAAGCTTGGGAAAAGCTCCATGATAAGTTTCAAAAACTCACTCCGCCTTTTACTGTTCGAATCAATCGTGTAGCACCTTTTAAGGGCCGAGCAACAGATGTCGATGTCGTTCAAGATCTTGCAATTCATGATCTTGATTTAATCCTTTACCTTTTCAAGCAAAAGCCAACTCATGTTTCAGCTCATGGATTTAAAATTCGAACTCCAAAATGGGATCACGCCAATATTGAGTTGAAGCTTGAGGAGAATTCTTACGCGTTTATCACAGTCGGGAGAAACAGCGTAAAAGAGATAAGGGAGCTCGAAGTTATTTCAAAAGATGGAGCTATTTTAGTCGACCTCTTTTCCAATAAAATTCACTATGCCACAAACTCACAGTATTCAGATGGTCAGTTTGTTAAAGAAGAACCATATAGTAAGCGTGATCATCTTTTGCTTGAGCATCAGAATTTTTATCAATCAGTGCTTCAATCAAAGCCTGCGATCATTGGCCTCAAAGATGGTTTAAATGCCGTGCATTTAGTTGATTGCACCCTTCAGTCATTAGAAAAAAACTCTCAGGTTCAGGTAACACTTGCATAGTTGCCTGGTCGTCGCAGGTGAGAAATCTGGCGAAGAACATGCGATGAGCTTTTTTCCTGAATTAAGAGAACTTCTTCCTTCGGTTCAGTTCTATGGAGTCGGAGGAGAGGATCTTGAATCTCAGGGGATGGAGCTTCTTTATCACTTGAAGAATTTTTCAAGTATGGGATTTTCCGAAGTTGTGGAAAAGATCCCTTTTTACTTTAATGCCCTTTCCCGATTAGAAGATGAAGTCATAAAAAGAGAAACAAAAGTTGCTATTCTTATTGATTTTCAGGGTTTCAATATGAGACTTGCTGCTCGGTTAAAGAAGCGCGGGGTAAAAGTTTTATATTACGTCGCTCCTCAGGCCTGGGCATGGAAGGCCCACCGGGCAAATATTTTGTCTGAGACTGTTCACACACTTTTTACAATCCTTCCATTTGAAAAAGATTGGTTTTTGGAAAGAGGAGTAAAGCAAGTCCGTTCAATTCCTCATCCACTCATGCTCACTTATAAAAATGAACTTGATTCAATTCCTCATAAACCTTTTGGTGTATGGAAGGAAAAAGTAAAATTGCTTCTTTTGCCAGGTAGTCGTAAATTTGAGATCCTCTCGCTTCTGCCAATATATTTGGAAGTCTCAAAGAAGCTGAAGTCCCAATATCCTATTGAAGTTCATTTGGTAAAAGTCAATCACGTACCTCAGGCGATTTATGATTATTATAGTTCTGAAGTTGACGTTATTTATGAATCCTCAGCTTTAGTCAAAGCTATGAAAGATTGTCATTTTGCTCTTGCCGCAAGTGGAACAGTGACTTTAAGCACGGGACTTTTTCAACTACCAACTATCGTGTGTTATCAGGCTTCACTGCTAAACGAATTTATTTTTTACAATTTCATTAAATATAAAGGCCCGATCAGTCTAACCAATATTATTCACGGCGAAAGAGTCTTTCCGGAATTTGTACAGTCTGGCGTTAATGTTCATCAACTTACTCGGGTAATAAGGACTTGGTTAGAAAATGAAACAGCTTATAATAATCTTATAGAGAAACTGAAAAATACCAAGCATCTGCTTTCGGGTGAAAATTTCTCTGTTCCTAAATATATGGCACGGATTATTAATGAGTGAGTTAGACCAGATAAAAACAAAAATGCGACTTAAGCGAATGCTTAAAAGTATGGCCTATGCTCCTCTAAGTCTTGCCTGGGAGTGGGTCTATAGATTCCGTCGCTCATTTTATGAATATGGCGTTTTGAAAAAAACGACCTTCAAGGTTCCAGTCATTTCCGTTGGAAATTTATCTTTTGGTGGGACTGGTAAAACTCCTACCATTATTTGGCTTTCAGATTGGATGATCTCCCGAGGGCTTACCCCGGTCGTTTTAACTAGAGGTTATAAAGGTCAACTTGAGCACTCTTCTGGGCTTTTAAAATCTGGGCAAAAATTCAGGCTCAATCCGTATGACTATGGAGATGAGCCACTCATGATTTCAAATAAGATGAGCCGTGGGGCCGTTATTGTTGGAAAAAGAAGAGCAGAGAATTTATTAAAATACTTCTCAGAAGTTAAGCCAGATGTCGTTCTTCTTGATGATGGTTTTCAGCATCTACAAATCCATAGAAGTTTTAATATCGTTTTATTTGATGCAACGATGCCTCTGAATCTTTATAAGGTTGCACCTCTAGGTTATTTACGAGAGGGGCTAAGTGCAATGAAAGACGCGGATGCGATCATCATTACTCGTGCAGACATGGTCACTAAAGAAAAAATTGAAAAACTAATGTCCTCTCTGCGTGATCATTTTCACCATAGTCCTCCTGTTGCTTTGACAAGTTATCGCCCTTTAGGGGTTTTTGATGTTCACGATAAATACATTTTCTCAAACCATGAACTTAAAGGTCTTAGGGCCATTGCCGTTACGGCTATTGCTTCCCCTGATTCTTTTTATCGTTATCTTGAAAGTTTTGGGGTTGAAATTTCTGAAAGGGTGAGCTTTCCTGACCACTATTTTTTTACCCCCGAAGATGTGAATGATCTCCTGATCAAGGCTTCTCAGCAATCTGCAATTATTATCTGCAGCGAGAAAGATATGGTAAAAATGAAACGTGTCTCTCAGGATTCCCGAATTTTATTTACCAAAGTAAAGGTTGAGTTTATCAGTGGGGAAAAAGAACTTGATGCCCGTTTAAGCAAAGTTCTCCATCTTGAATCTCGCTCCTAATATTTTACAATCTTATTAAATAGTTATCTCAAAGGAAGAGCGTGAAATATTTAGCTTTGATCGTGCTTATTTTGACTGGTTGTTCCTCCGCCAAGATGGAGAAAGATTTTAAAGCATCCCTGGACCGGCCAGATGAAGCCACACCAGAAGTGAAGGTGAAAGCACCTGAGCAGTTACTGGAAAAATTTGAAGTGGAGCATATTTCAAAGCCTGATGTTCCTACAGTTGACGTTGAGAAACAAAAAGCAGTCATCCTTCCTAAGCCAATTATTAAAAAAATAAATCCACTTAAAAATGCTAAATCTCAGGGAGCAGTAGAAAAGCTTGAGCCCAAGAAATCTCTACCTAAGGATTATCCCGAGGAGTTTTCAAAGATCAATGCAAAAGCTGAAGCTTTCTGGAAGAATTATAAACCGAATCATTTTGTGAATGAAAAAGTCTATCTTGATATTCACTATCTTGGGATGACTGTTGGGAAAATAATGGTTACAAATCGCGGTAAAGAAATGATTAATGGCAAAGAGGTTTGGCATCTTCATGCTCGCTTTAAATCAGCTCCCTTCTACAGAAGTATTTATGAACTTGACGATACTGTTGATACTTATGTCAGTACAGATCAATTTCTCTCACTTCGCTACTCTCTTATTCAAAGAGAAAGTAAGCAGGACGTAGACGATTTACAATTAAATGATAGAGAGCAGATGAAAACATTTTGGTTTTATAAGCAAAAGACATCTGAGGGAAAATTAAGAAATAAAGAAAAAAATGGTTTTATTCCTTATTTTAGTATTGATCCATTTTCAGTGCTTTTTTTCTATCAAGGTCTCCCCATGAAAACGGGAGATATATATGAAATTCCTCTCATAAATAAATCGAAGATATTAATTTTAAAGTCTGTAGTTGAGGGACGAGAAAAAATTGATACTGAAATAGGGAAGAATATTAAGGCCATCAGGGTTCATGCAACGACTAAGTATACTGGTGAAACGTTGAAGGATGGAGATTTGTATTTCTGGTTTAGTGATGACAATAAACGTACACTTTTAAAAGCACAGGCCAAGATTAAGATTGGATCTGTAACCGCCGATATCGTGGAAAAGAAATGAGGGATAAGCTCCGCTTATCTGATTTAAGCGTACTTTATGTGTGTTTGTCACATGAGTGGACAACAATTGAGAGACGCTGTCTTGCTGATGCCAATTATTTTCGAAATATTGGTGGATCATCCTTTATTTTATGTCATGAAAAGTCTCTGCTTGATAGGGAAGCCGAGAAAGAATCCTTGCCAAGAATTTATTTTCCAACTGACCTTACGACTTGGCGAAGTAAGTTAAACTTTTATTTTCAGATTCAGCTTCTTTTGCAAAAGCAGCAGCTCGATCTCATTCATTCTTATAATTATGAATCATTAATTCCACTGGGCATGATTTTAAAAGGGATGCCACAGATACCGATGTTATTCACTTTTAATAGAAATATCAGTTGGAAGAGAAGCTCTTTTTTGGATAAGTGGTTTATCTCACGAACCGACTCTGTGCTCACATTCTCTTCAAACATAAGAGAATTAGCCATAGAGTCTTTCCCACTAAGTTCCAGAAAGTTTCATGTGACTGGTGCTGGTATTGATTTTCCTGCAAAAATTAACAGGGCCCAGCACCCAGAGACCAAGAAAAAAATCATTACCTTTATCCCTCGGACTGAAGAAAATCTGGAGTCAATTAAAGTCCTTTTGGACTCTATTCCTCCCTTGCTACACGGGTTGGAGCAAATCGGTTTTAAACAGCAGTTAATCTTTACTTTTTTGACTGACATCTCTTGGTACGAACATCCGATTTATGATGCTCTTAAGCGTATTGTGCTAGAGCGACACCTTGAAATGAACGTAAGTTTTGAGACCCGTTCTCTTTCAACAAAGAGTTTTCAGGACTGTGATATTTTTATTGGCCTTCCCATGGACGAATTATTCTCTGATCAAGATCTTTATGCTCTTGTAACCCAAACTCCAGTTCTACTGCCCCGAACATCAACTCGTCAGCAGGTAGTGAAACAGGGAAAATTTGGAGAGACTTATCACCCTGAGGATGGGCGAGAGTTGCGGGATAAAATGATAAAGATTCTCACTAATTACAGTAATTACTTAGAAGAACTTAGTGGGGTTGAGCTTGAACTTCAAGAGCAGCATCACTTTGAGCGTTATGCAGAGGAGCTGTACTCACTGTATGAAAAGCTTTACTCACAGCGTCTAAGATACACCCAGAAGAAGAAAAAGCTCGCGTAATCTCCACAAATAATTTATATTTTCCCCTCTCCAGTAGGAGAATTAATGTCAAAAAAGGGGGGCTATATTATGGCCACCAAACAAACTGCCTCTAAACCAAACTTTGAAATCCCAGCTTGGATCAAAGGGTTCGACTTCGAATTAGGAGACGTAACTGAAACAAAAGCTAAAACTG
>CANHJD010000133.1 GCA_947461145.1 Bacteriovoracaceae bacterium | reverse complement strand
TGTTTCATTTCATCTATTGAGGCTTCATATTCAAGCTTACCAAGTTTCTCAAGACCCCAATCTTGAAGCATGCGAGCATGAAGAAAATATTGATTAATGGCCGTAAGTTCTTTCGTGAGAACAGAATTGAGTGCTTCGATGATGGATTTTGAACCTTTCATAA
This sequence comes from Bacteriovoracaceae bacterium, assembly GCA_947461145.1. Taxonomy (GTDB): domain Bacteria; phylum Bdellovibrionota; class Bacteriovoracia; order Bacteriovoracales; family Bacteriovoracaceae; genus Peredibacter. Next base: position 6,831 of record CANHJD010000133.1, on the reverse strand, counting down.
TAACCTCTTGGATCAGGTTGAATAATTAATCCATTTTAGAGGAGGTTAAATGAAGAAGCAAAAGAGTTCGATGGGACTAAGACTTGTTTGATGACTCTTTCATTTCTAAAGGAGAGTGAGCACTTGATTCAAGGAGAGTTTTCACGGCGTCTTCAACGCACGTGCCGCAATCTGATCCAACACCCAGAGACCTAAGAATTTCTTTAGGATTGTTAGAGCTTCTAGTTGTAACAGCATCTTGAATTTGTTTTTCAGTAATGCCTTTGCAGATACAGATGTACATAGATCAGTTCCTTATCTATGGGTTATTATACACCTGTTCGGCTTATCTAACAATTGTTTTAGTAGATAATACAATGTTTGATGATTTAAACGTAATATTAAAGACTTAGGAATTGTGCGCAGCCTTAAGATGATGGTAAAGCCTAAAAAACCCAAGAGTCGACAAGGACCAACGGATCTCATCTTTTAAGTACATTCTCATCAGTTCTTCTAGGTCATAGGCCTTAACGGACATAATTGTGTCCTCACCATCGGGATTAGGTAGCTTGGAAAATGTCAGATCTGTAGCGAGAAAAAAGTACTGCAAATTATTTACTGTCCCAGAAGCTTTCATGTTCCAGAAATTTTCCATCTTCTGAGCCCTGAGTCCAATTTCTTCCTGCATTTCTCGTTGAGCATTCTCTTCAGCAGATCCTTTGTCTGCTTCAAGAATTCCAGAAACAGGCTTAATTCTAAATGGAGGATTTTCATGCGGGCGCTTTTCTTCCACCATTAAAATTTGACCTTTATCATTCATAGGAAAAATAATCACTCCGTTAGGAAGATAAACTCTCTCCCAATTGATGTTTTCAATTTTCTCTTCTGTTACAGTGACAATCTGACCTTCATAAACTTTTTTTTCCACTAGGACTCCAGTAGCTTTTTAAGCTCAATACCCATTTCGGAGGTTATTTCGTGCTTGGTATTTTCGATGAGATGCCATGAAACAAAAATGTTTTTTTCTTTTAACAAATCAATTTCATTTTTAGCATTTTGCGCGAGAACAATTTTATCAGAAGCCCCATGGAAAGCTGAAAGCTTAAATTGTGGATGGGATTTAAAAAAATAGTGCCTAAATTCACAACCAATACCAATCACCCTCTCCGTTTCTGTGAGCTCATAACCCAAAAGAGGGGCGAGATATCCGCCTTGGGAAAATCCAATAATTGTAAGAGGAAGTTTACGTGAATTTTCCAAATGAATGAGCTCAGTAAGTAAACTCAAGGCAAAGGATTGATTCACTTCATAATCTTGGGAAAAGCGGTTATAAAAATACCATGTGTAGCCATAATCAATTCTGTCTGGTTTTGGGCGAGGTAAAGGGAAGGGAGCATTAGGAGCAAGTACGAGGGCATCCTCCGGTAAAAACTTAATGAGTTTTCGATAAATACGAAGACCCCTTTCATCAAGTCCGTGAAGCAGCAAAATGATGCTCTTGGGAGCTTCTGGTCGTCTTTCTACGGTGGTCAGTTTGAATTTTGACTGAACTTCTCTAGACTTTACTTCTAAATCCTGTAAATTTTTCACCTTTTGCAACTTCTCCCGTCATCAGCAACTGATTCAATATAAAGTAACCTTAATTTTAATAGGAGTCTCTTATGAAGTTTAAAAAGTTCACTATACTCGACATAAAGGGTTCTGGCTCATCAGAGACCGAAGAAGTAGAAGTGCTTTTTAATCTAGATCATATTATTTCTATTAAACCCATCAGAATCTCTAGACCTGATAAGCTTCTAAATGGATTCTGGATCAGAACCACCAATGGAAAAAAATATCGTGCTTCAAAAATACCTGATGAAATTCTAGAGGTAATTGGAGAAAAGTACCAGGGAGCTGTGTCGATTTCTTTAGACCCTGATGAACAGCCTTTTCAATAAGATTTTTCTCAAGGACAATGAATCTTTCCCGAAAAGAGGGTAAGAGGAAAAAGTCATGATGAATCTTATTCAAAAATTTTTTAAAAAAGATTATTCAAATAAAAGCAAAGTTCGAGAAAACTTTAGCTCCTATTTCTTTTCCCTCCCTGAGCATCAGTGGATTAACACTCCTGAAATAAAATCTCATTTTGAAGCTCTATTTCAGCGTCTTCCTGTGGGACTTCTTGAAGCAATGACGACTAAATATCCAGTCATTTTTGTGCCAAAAGAACTCTTAAAAAATCAAAGAAAACCTGGCGAAGTGTTGACTAATACGGTTGTTATTTTTCCCGAGTTTCTTAAATTGCTCAATTCCCAAAAGAGGGCCGGTGTGGCTTACCTTGCTCATGAGCTGGCTTTTTTGCTTTACGAACTTGAAGATGCAAAAACAGACCCCCTAATGGCCGAGGTAGGAGCTGATAAATTTGTCTGTGATATTGGTCTCTCTGATGAATTGGAAGAGCTCCTTCTTATGCTGGATGAAACCGTTGAGAAACGCCTGCGCCTGACTTACCTCACTATCAATTACTTCACTCGATCGGACATATAAAGTCTGATCTTCCTTGTCGGAATTGTTTTTTTCATTTTCTACTTGATGAGAAATTCGCAAAAAAGGGATACTTTTAACTGTCTCTGATTATGTTGTTTATCTTGGAGAAGTTAAAAATGAAAAAGCTGATTTTAATTTTTGCGGTAACTATCTTAGCTAGTTCTAGTTGTTTGGCTGCAAAGTATGGCTCAGCAGGTTGTGGCCCAGGGTCGATGATTTGGGAGGGGGATCAGACGATGTGGAAGCAGGTTCTTGCTGCAACTACTAACATGTCCGTGTTTCAAATTACGGCGATCTCTCTTGGAACTTCTAATTGTGACTCACCGGCACCACTTAAACTTTCTCAATTGGAAGCCTTTGTTGAGGCCAATAAATTTGCTTTAGCAAATGATATTGCCCGTGGGGGTGGTGAAACTGTGACTGGGCTTTCAAATGTTTATGGATGCAGCAATAAGTCCGAATTTAACAATGCCTTAAAGGATAACTTTAAATCCATATTTCCGAATTCGGAAGTCTCACCAAAAGAGATTACACATAATCTAAATATGGTCGCAGCCGATTCGTGTAGCACGACAGCTTCACTTTAATTTTGTCATTTTGAAATTCTTTATTATTTGTTTTTACATTTTCGCCGTTGGGAATGTTCAAGCGATTCATTTGAGTGTTGAGCATATGTCTTATTGGCATAAGCTCTTGCACTATCGCTCAACAACTTTTGGAAAAATCGAGAGCGAAGTTGATGATAAAAATTTCTTCGTTTCAAATGAGGGAAAGTATTCTCCTGAGAGTGAACTTGAAAATTTTATCGAAGCACTAAATTCTAATAAGGCGCAAAGTGTTGTCTGTAAGTATCCCCTCCGTTACAAGTGGATAAGTTCAGTAATTAAAAATAATTGGAATTACACCACTGAAAATTGTGCAATTTATAATTCCTTTGTCCAAAAGCTTTCGGCAAAAAATTTAAGCTTAGTCTTTTCTTCATATTACACCAATAATCCCGCTTCTACATTTGGTCATACTTTTATCAGAGTCAGTCGCTATAGAGAATTTAATGCAAATGAAATGCTGGATAATGCCTTCAACTTTTCTGCTGAAAAATCTCAGGATCATGTCTTCAAATATATGATTAAAGGCTTAACAGGTTTTTATAAAGGCCAATTTTCATCAGTTCCCTACTATTATAAGATACATGAATATAATAATTTTGAATTTCGAGATTTGTGGGACTTTAATCTAAACTTATCACAGGAACAGATTAATAAAGTTGTTGATCACATCTGGGAGCTGGGAGATGCTCATTTTGACTATTTCTACTTCACTGAAAATTGCTCTTATCATATTTTAGGTTTGCTTAATGTTGCCTATGATAAAATTGATATTCAAAAAGAATTAAGTCCTTTCTTTATTTTGCCTATAGATACAATTAAAGCAATGAAGGGGATGGATCTAATCAAAGAAAAAAAATTCAGACCATCTGTATATCGTAAGTTAGTTACTGAAACTGAGGGCCTTACAGAAAATGAATTAGAAATTGTAAAAGAATTGGCAAAAAATCCAAATCAAAAGGATAAGTCGAAGACTTATTCAGCAGAAATTTTAGATGCATCAATTACTACATTTGATTACTTTAATGCTGAGAAAGTTCTTCTTGGTGATAAAAAAGTTAATGAGTTGAGAAGTCATTTGTTAATTCAAAGGGCAGAGCATTCAGGTATCAGTAAAGAACTCATCTTTGATCAGGAAAAAATTGGACCTCCAGATGAAGGCCATGATCCTTCTCGAATTGGCTTTTTCGCAGGAGAAAGGTATGGCCAAGGGAGCTATACGGGATTTGAGTGGAGGGCCGCACAGCATGACCTACTGGATCCAAGTTTGGGGCATTTAAAAAGTTCCCAAGTTGTTATCTTTGATTCAAAATTTCGATTTCAAAGAGTCAAATATGCTTCAAATAAATTGGTCTTGGATAGATTTCGATTTTTCGATTTAAAAAAATATCAACCTTCTAATTTTTGGAATCAGTCCACATCTTTTGATCTCGCTCTTGGTCTGGATCAGAAACGAAGCTGCTTGAGTCAAAATTGTTTGAATCCCATCTTGACCTATGGGGCAGGTAAGACCATTGAGTTTAGAGATGATTTTAACCTCAGTCTTCTGATAGGAGGAAGCTACCTATTCAAATCACTCATTAACCTTGGTCCCAAAGTGAATTTTTTAATTCTTAAAGAGAGCTACTCATTAGGCTTAGATGCTTCGTACTATTTACCAAATGAAGTTTTTGAGGGATGGTTAAAAAGAGTCATTAGTTATGATTTAGATTTGAGATTCCATCTCAAGCCAAATAGAGACCTCTTTTTTAAAACGAGTCATATTGATCACGATGTTTGGAGTGAACATGAAGCACACTTTGGTATATACTTTTATCATTAGTTTAACTTTAGTTTTTGCGAGAGTAACCATGGCCGAAATTCCTTCCGGATTTATTTCTCTTAACGAACTTTGCCCTTCAATGAAGTTTCAAATGAATTATGCAACACCTGATAACTTTACTGGAGAAGTTGTTGCGGGTTATAATGCGAAAAGAGCCTTTCTTGCAAAGGCACCTGCTGAAGCCCTCTGTCTCGTTCAGGCCGAAGCACAAAAAAAAGGGTTAACGCTTAAAATTTTTGATAGCTATCGCCCAGTCAAGGCAGTTTCTTTCTTTCAAGCTTGGGCAAAAAAACCTGAAACGAATCCACAAATAAAAGAACTTTTTTATCCTGGCTTCACTCGCTTGGAGCTTTTCGAGCAAGGCTACATTGCAAAACAGTCAAGTCACTCCCGTGGTAGTGCTGTGGATCTAACACTTGCCCACGCAGATTCTGGAAACTCACTTGATATGGGGACAGCTTTTGATTACTTTGCTGATCTCTCTCATACAGACTCACCTAAAGTGACTGAAGAGCAGAGGAAGAATCGACTTTTACTTAAAGAACTAATGGAAAGCCGAGGATTTAAAAACTTTTCGCAAGAGTGGTGGCACTATTCATTCAGGCCAGAGCCTTATCCTGATCAATATTTTGATTTTGATATTGATTAAATGGATCTTGAATTTCTTCTAGGCTTTTCATGGAATTTCTCCAGTAAATTAAGACCAGCAGTGGACAATAGAGAATATAGAGAATTCTTAGGATCGCTTGCATAGAGGTCCTCCCTTTTGAATTCAGTATGCCAGCTTCGTTGTTACTTTGATTGCGAGGTTTCTGTTAATTAAGTTAAGATTCAGTTAACCGACCAATATCGTCAAATAAGATATTTTTGCCTGACGTAATATTTTTTATCAACTTTTCTAAAATCGGTCCTATACTGATAGTAAGGTTTTTATTTAGGAACTTTATCGAAGGATTGATAAAAGCTAATGAACCAAGTCAAGAAAAGCCAAACGGATGAAATTGGCAAAAAATCTTACGTTAATTTTGGTCACCTCAATGGTGAGCATCCTTTTAAAAAGCTAGTTCCTGGTGGGCGAGTTGAATATAAGGCACGCTATCGCAAGGGTGGAAAAGTCGCCTTTTTTAACTTTGATCTGGCCAAGGAAATGGGGCTTATTCCTAAATCCCATCCTGAATCACTCACGGCCGAGCTTGAGAAAGAAATACTTGAAACGTTTAGTCTGACAATTATTAATGAATACGACATCATCAATAAGGTAAAGTTCCCTGAGGAAGATGTTTATCCTCATACTTTTATGGCCACTCGCTACCTTCAGCTTCAACATCCAGATAAGGTGGGAAGAACTTCTGGGGATGGTCGAACTATTTGGAATGGTTCCGTCCGTCATAATGGTGTGACTTGGGATGTTTCAAGTTGTGGTACCGGAGCAACAAAACTTTCTCCCGCTTGTAATTTAAATAAAAAATTCTATCAAACTGGTGACCCAAGTATCTCTTATGGTTGTGGACTATCTGAGGTTGCGGAGGGATTTGAAACACTCTTTTTTTCTGAAGTACTAGGGCGCAATAATTTCAAAACTGAAAGAGTTTTGGCCATCCTTGAGTACGACAAGGGAATCGGAATTAACGTAAGGGCCAACCCAAACCTTATTAGACCAAGTCACTTCTTTGGACATCTGAAGCAGGGTAATCTTGAGACACTGAAACAAGTTGCCGATTACTTTATCTCTCGTCAAATTGAGAATCGTACTTGGGAACAAACAAGTTTTAAAAGTGAAAAAGAAAAATACTATTATCTTGCGACTCAGGTTGCTCGAAGTTTTGCTGAAACATCTGCCAAATTTGAAGATGAATACATCTTTTGCTGGCTGGATTGGGATGGCGATAACATATT
>CANHJD010000132.1 GCA_947461145.1 Bacteriovoracaceae bacterium | reverse complement strand
TGCGATGTGACTAACTTCCTTTTGATTTTTAAAGAGGGTGTAAGAAAATTCTCCACACTAAACTCCTCGGGAAGGATCGTAAACTTTTTAATAGTTTCAAATTGCGCCAGATCTTGATTGGTCGCGTTAACTTCTGACTCAATAATCTCTCTAACCTTTGGATGGCCTGCAATATCGGCGAGGCTACAGTCTGAAGGAAGTCCTAATTCATCCAAGATGGATAAAAAGCGCTCTTTCTCTATACCTATTAGTGCTGAGAGGTACTTTCTCTGATCCCCTATAACGACGATTTGAGAAATATGCGGCTGAGTCTTGGCCATGTTCTCAATCTTCTGTGGAGCGATGAATTTACCGCCACTAGTCTTCATAAGATCTTTTTTTCTATCTGTGATTCTAAGATAACCTTCAGCCGAAAATTCTCCAATATCGCCACTATAAAACCATCCATTTTTGAGCGCCTCTTGAGTGGCTTCAGGATTTTTATAGTATTCCTTAAACATGGCATCAGATTTAATTAAAATTTCTCCATCGCTACCAAAAGTGAATTGAACATCACCAATAGGTCTTCCCACACTTCCTGCAATTTGTTTTGAAAGAGGATTTAGGCAGCAAGGAGCTATTGTTTCTGTTAACCCATACCCTTCAAGGATCGTTAAATTAGCATATCTTAAAAATTGAATAATCTTTGGGGAGAGAGGAGCACCACCAGAGATGAAGTAGCGAATTTTTCCCCCAAAGCGTCCATAGATTTTTGAGAATACAAGTTTTTGAGCAAGCTTATATTCAATAAGCTCTGAGGCTGAGGGAGATAAGTCGGCATCTATTTTATGAAAATAATTTTCAGCGACATGAACGGCCCATTTAAACGCTTGTTGCTCTAAAAGATTACCTTCATCAATTTGCTTCATGATACGGGCATAAATTTTTTCAAAAATGCGAGGGACGGCAAGCATGACAGTTGGTTTGACGAGTTGAATATTATCAATAAGTTTATCCATCGATTCTGCATAGACCGATTGCCAACCAAAAATAAGTGGTAGCAAAGAGTCACATCTTCCCATCACATGTGACAAAGGTAAAAAAATGAGGGCCCTATCATTTGGTGTAAAGCCACCTTGAACACTTTTTTCGATATTCATCATCATGCTTACTAGAGCGTGATGAGTAATCACAGCACCTTTTGGTTCGCCGGTTGTGCCAGAGGTATAAATGATTGAGGCGTATTCTTCAGGAACTTGATTCTGAATGTAATTTTCTAGAAGATCAGGATTAGATTTTAAATCCTCTGTTCCAAGACGGATTATTTCCTTATAGGAATAGTAAGCACATGTATTACGAAACTTTTTAAGATTCTCTTCAGATAAATCAGTAAGAGAAATAACAATACGTAAATTTGTCCAGCTTCCCATGACAGGAATCACTTTTTCCATTTGTTTGTCATTTTCCACAACTAAAATACAGCTATCCGAATGTTTAAAAATATAATCGACTTCAGAAGCAAGATAGCTTGGATAAATGGGGACAATGCAGGCCCTTGAACAAAGACCGGCCATGTCGATAAAGTGCCATTCCTTACATGTTTGTGCAAGGATAGCTATTTTATCACCAACGTTCAGTCCAATCTTGTGAAGTGCCGTTACGATGATCTCAATTTGCTTTTTATATTCGCTAAAAGTTAAACTTTTAACTTCATTATTCTCAATCCAGCCAATCGCTTTTTTATCGGCCATCCTTTCTGTTTTATTCTTAAAAATACGTCCAAGTGTTTTTGGTCCCTGTATCATTTACGAGAGTTCCTTTTTATTTTAAATCGATCAGTCAAAAATAAAACGCTACACACAAACTATATAGTCATTTTAAGGCTTTGGCCCCTGTCTAAGGAGGTCCTAGCTTTGCTCTTATCGGCTTTTATGAAGACAGTTATTATAGTTTCAAAATGTATTCGTGTTATCAAGTTGAAGAACTCAGAAATTTGGTTTGAATTTCATTTTAAAGGAGTCTGCTCAGGAAGTGTTTTACGAAAAGTAATCCTGATAAGCTCTGCTTCAGCTCTTATAGAAAAAAATGAGGAATACTTGATTTATGTTCGCATAATTTCTTGTATTGAAGGAGTTCTTAGAGGTGAAATAATAAAAGTGAAGGCCCTCGATGAGTGTTGGGATCGCTCTTAATCGACATTAATAGCGACATGGTCACCCACCATGAATTGGGTTAATTCAAAAATGGGTGTCTCTTCAACTTTCTCATACTCATTTAGCATGGCAATTGAGGCTTCATCTGAAGAGTGAAGAACTTTAAGTTCCCCAATTTTCACTTTGTAGTTCACTCGCTTTTTATTGTCATAAGGATTTTGAATGGAAACAATCCGAAAAACATCAAGTATGCTGTCTTTTTTCACACCCTGCCCACTGCCAATATTCACATAATAGTTTTTCCGGATTTGTTCATTCTCAATACCCATAGGAAGATCTTGAGCAAGACTAAAAATCACATAAGATCTCGCCCAAAGATTTTGGGTGAACAGTAGTAAAGCAAACAGGATTAAGACTTTCATATAAGGCCTCGCAGGGAACGTCTTGCCTGTTTATCGGAAGTCTTAAGAGAAAGTTGAGGAAGAGTCTAATAAGTGACTATTAGACTCAGATACGCGCCTACTTTCCCTCTAATTTTAGATATTTGAGATTATTGTAAATGATATCTGAATACATGAAATTCTTAAGATACCTGTGAGAAAGGATATAGTTTCTAGCATAATACTGCATCACCCATGGGAGCTCTTCATTAACAATGAATTCCATTTTTTTCATGAGTTCAAATTTTTTTGGACCATCCTCAATCTGGCGAGCTTCTTTGAAATACTTATCAAAGTCTGCATTCACAAAATTAAAATAATTTTGTCCTGGGGGAAGATTTTGTGAACTCAAGAGTTGAAGTACATTCTCGGCATCAGGATAATCTAAGACCCAACCACCTTGCCAGAATTGGAGTTGACCCTTGCGTGCTTTCTCTAAAAAACCTGGAAATGTATTAATAATAATTTCCATATTAATACCCAGTTGTCTGAGTTCTTGTTGAATAAATTCACCCATCTGACGTCGGCGAGTGTCAGATCCCCTAATATCAAATTTAAGAGTTGGAAGGCCTTTACCGTCAGGATAACCGGCCTTTTTAAGGTACTCTTTTGCCAAGATGAGATCGTATGCATAGGGCAGTTGAGTTTTAGAAGAATATCCTGGAATACCTGGGGGATAAATTGAGTTCGCTTTCTGTGCGACATTGTAAGTAAAAATCTCAATGTACTTATCAATGTTCACACCATGGGCAATGGCCTTGCGGAGATTGAGATTATTACCAACCACTGGATCTTTCATATTAAAAGCAATCCACCAATAAATAAGGGTTGGTGAAGCTTGAAGCTCTATCTGATCTTTAATGATTTCAGACTTAAGAGAGCCGTCTTGATTAAGTGCAACGTGATAATGATCTTTGGTAAGATTAATCATATCAACTTTCTTCTTCATGAAATTAAGCCAGTCGGTCTGAGCTTCCTTGATCACAACCAGGCGAACTTTTTCAACGAATGGTAGTTTCGCTCCTGCATCTTTAAGAAGTCCATTTTTCTTGGCCAACTGATCACCATCAGTCGGATAAGTACTACTCACATAGTGAGGATTTTTTTTCAGCTCAACACCTTGAACTGGATTATAGGAAGAAATGGAATAGGCCCCTGTCCCAACGGCCAGAAGGGAGAAATCATTTTTTGTCGCCCTAATTGCTTCTTCTGGGATAGGAGCGGTAAAGCTGAGAGTTAAGGCATAAAGAAGCTGTGGATAGGGAGAGTTAAGAGTAACAATAAGTGTTTCATCATCAGGTGCTTGTAGTCCTTCAACTGATTCTGTGAAAAAAAGATTAAGATCTGTCTGTACTTTTTCTCTCCACTCATTAAGGCCTTTGATCTTTCCATCAACGAGCCAAAAACCTCTTGAATTAAGTGAGCCTAGAAAAGCGAGGCGCTTAATTTGATTGATAAAATCCAGGGCCTTCACTTCGCGATTTTGTGGCAACATCGCGGACGAGTGGTACCGAATGCCCTTCTTCACTTTAAAAGTGTAGGTCAGGCGATCAGAAGAAACTTGAGGCATGGATTGTGCCAAAAGAGGTCTTAGTGTGTAGGGCCTTTTGAGGTAGTCAAATTCATAAAGGGATTCATAAACTTGAGTCACTGGAACAAAGCAAACCGTGTCATAGCACCCAACAGGGTCAATAGTTGAAATTTCATTAGCGAGTGAAATTTCAAGTGTATCAGACTTATTACCTTTCCTCGTGCAACCGACAAAAAGGATGAGAAGAACAAGAAGAAGTCTCACAGAAGAGCTCCTTCAATTGCTTTAATTAAGTCAGTCGTTTTGGCCGCGTCACCAGAGCCTTGAGCATTATCTGGCTTACCTCCACCACGACCATTGATCATTGGCATGACTTGCTTGAGGATCGCCGAACAATCAAGAGTTGTATTTGATTTGTTCGTTTTCATAATAAAGGAAACTTTATCTGCCTCAATTGCGTAAAGGAAGAGAACTCCCTTAGGAAACTTGTCTACAAAAATATCTCCCAGTTTTCTCATACTACCTTGATCAGCACTTGAAGCTTTTGCAACAGTGAGTGTCATGCCATTTCTGATGGCTTTTTGATCATTAAAAAGACTTTGAGATTCAAAATTCTGAAGTTTATCATTCAGAGTTTCGATGGCTTTATTCTTCTCTTTTACATCAGAGAAAAGAGCCGAAATCTTTTCCAAAACTTTTTCTTCTTTTACCGCAAAATTCTTTTCAACTTCTCCCAGGATCTTTGATCGATTTAGAAGATAATCAATAGCATTACTTGAAGTAATAGCTTCAATACGGCGAACACCTGAGGCAAGGGAGGTTTCAATAATAATTTTGAACAGCCCGATTTCAGAGGTGTTTTTAACGTGGGTTCCTCCGCACAACTCGCATGAGAAATCTCCCATGGTTAGAACTCGAACTTTATCTCCGTACTTTTCACCAAAAAGTGCCATGGCCCCTTTTTTTGTCGCCTCATCTTTTGTCATTACATCTGCCGAAACTGGAAGAGTTCTAGCGACTGCTGAATTAACTAGATCCTCAACCCTTGCAATTTCTTCAGGTTTGAGCGCCTCAGAATGAGTAAAGTCAAAACGTAGGCGGTCTGGTCCAACGGAAGAGCCGGCCTGTTTCACATGATTGCCAAGAACTTTTATTAAGGCAGATTGAAGAAGGTGAGTCGCAGAATGGTTGCGCTTTGTGAGTTCACGCTCTTTTGAGTTCACTTTTAGTAGATAAGACTCACCAACGTTTAGGGCATCTGCATCGTCAGACAGATGAACATGAAGGCTATCAACTGGTTTTTGGGTGTCGGAAATCGTCGCAAGTTTACCTTCTTTTGAGTAAATCTCGCCTTGATCACCATTCTGACCACCACCTTCACCATAGAACGGGGTTTTATCAAAAACGAGATAGAATTTAGAATCGATTTCTTCTTTGGCCAGAAGCTTTGCTTCTGTTGAGATTTCCTCGTAACCAGTGAAGTTTGTGGCACCAAATTTTTCTTTGATACCATAAAAAAGTTTAAGGTTATCTTCTTGAACTTTGAACTTCGTACCTTTCTTAGACAACGCTTTTTGCTTACTCATCGCCTCATCAAAACCTTGTGAGTCGAGCTCAAGATTTTTTTCGCGAAGAATAACCTCTGTTAAATCGAGTGGGAAACCGAACGTATCATAAAGTTTGAAAGCAACTTCCCCTGAGAATTTTGTTCCTGCTTTAACTTTAGAGAGTTCCTCATTAATCAAAGCTAGCCCAGTATCAAGAGTCTTCCTGAATTTTTCTTCTTCGAGTTTTAAAAGTTTTTCTGCTAAGGAAGCATTGGCCATATTATCTGGGTATTCTTGTCCAAGAGATTCGAAGACAGCTGGAACAAGTTTATAAAATGAGACATCCTTGAGACCCAAGAGCGATAAATGTCTAACTGCTCTACGAATAATTCTTCTCAGAACATAACCACGACCATCATTGGATGGAATTACGCCATCAGTGATGAGCATTGTTGACGATCGAATATGATCAGCGACAACTCTGAAAGATGATTTAACTTCTTCTGATTTATCCTGGTAATAATCTTTTCCAGTAAGGTTTCCAATCGCATTCATGATTGGCCCGAAAATGTCCGAGTCATAGTTGTAATATTTGCCTTGAAGAGCTGAAGCCACGCGCTCCAGGCCAGCTCCCGTATCTACAGAAGGCTTAGGGAGTGGCTTGCGCTTAATTTCATTGCCCTCAAAATACTTTTCAAATTGCATAAACACTAAGTTCCAAATTTCAACGTAGCGGCCTTCATCATCAATTTCTTGATGGCCAACAGGAACTCCTGTTGATTTTTCTGGGCCATGATCAAAGAAAATTTCGGTACAAGGACCACATGGACCTACGTCACCCATTTCCCAGAAGTTGGATTTATCTCCAAGCTTAAATATTTTCTCAAGCGGAATTCCCATGTCCTTGTGCCAAATATTCAGAGCTTCATCATCTGATTCATGAACAGTGACAAGAAGTTTTTCTTTGGGGATTTTTAACTCTATCGTAAGGAATTCCCAGGCAAATTTAATGGCATCTTTTTTAAAATAATCTCCAAATGAGAAGTTCCCAAGCATTTCAAAGAATGTGTGGTGACGAGCTGTAAATCCAACGTTCTCCAGATCATTATGTTTTCCACCAGCACGGACACACTTTTGAATTGTGACGGCCCGACGATTCCCTGGAGTTGCTTTACCTGTGAAAAAATCTTTGAACTGGTTCATTCCCGCATTAGCGAAAAGAATAGTGGGATCATTATGGGGAACAAGGCTTGAAGACTTGTGTTTCTCGTGACCTTGTTTAATAAAGTAGTTTGAAAAAGCGTTACGAATGTCTTGCGCGCGCATAGATTCCCTTTGCTGTTTTTAAGTCGGATCA
>CANHJD010000131.1 GCA_947461145.1 Bacteriovoracaceae bacterium | reverse complement strand
GCAAATGAAGACTCTGTCGGTGGACTTGGAAGGGCATCGACTCCACCGCCATGACCAAAACCTTCTAGGTTATAAAATTTTTGCCAGCTTTCTCCATTATCAAGAGAGACGAGATCATTTATATTAACGAGCTCAAGCTCAAATTTTTTCTCAATATCAACTCTTGTTAAAGGACCGGTTTTTTGCCCATTAACAAGGATCCAAAATTTTTCGATGACGGCTTGTTCTTGAAGAGGGTTTTTAAAAAGATTTTGAAACTGAGCAAAAAAGTAAAATGGGTGCCAGTCAATTCTGTGCATTCTGCTTGCTTGAGCAGTCTGGAATTCAATTTCATTTTTTGAGGCATATTCTTGGAGTGAATCAATTTCAAATGGACCAAAAATTTCATTCTCTACTTTGACAATCCAAAGGTCGTGGGTTGAGTACCCCAATTTATGGATATTTTCATTATCGAGGGGTTTTAGATCCATGGTCATATTTGACTCTCTTGCGGTTATCTATAGATTGTTTTTCGGAGCTCCTGGTCTAAACCTTAAGTTGAAATACATTTTTTATTGAGGCTTTTTGACTAACTTCACATATAAGGCCATACTGGGGCGTCTAGATTAAGGAAATTACGTGAATATGATGGATCGAACGTCTCAGGTAAAGGAACGATTTCTTCAGTTTAAAGACTGGGAGGACCGTTATAAAGAGCTTATTAATCTTGGTAAGCAACTCCCGCTATACCCAGAAGATAAAAGAGAAGAGAAGTTTAAGGTTAAAGGTTGTCAGTCTCAAGTTTGGTTGTGCCCGGAATTTAAAGAAGGGCGTGTTTATTTTCATGCTGATTCTGATGCTGTTCTGGTTAAGGGGATAGTAGGGGTTCTGGTAAGTGTTTACTCGGACGCCACACCTGATGAAATTCTTTCTACTTCTCCTGATTTTTTAAAAGAAGTCGGGATTACTGAGCATCTTTCAATGAATCGATCAAATGGTTTAGCTGCCATGATGAAACAAATTCAAATGTACGCGGTGGTTTTCAAGTCCATGTCAGCGCAAAAGGTTTAATCGTTATGTTAATACGTCCAAGACGTAATAGAAAAAATGAAGTCATTCGCTCCATGGTGAGAGAATCCCATTTAAGTGCAGCTAATTTGATAGCTCCCTTGTTTGTGATTGATGGGAAAGATCAAATGATTTCTATTAAATCCATGCCTGGGTATTTTCGCCTTTCCGTAGATCATCTTGTTGCTGAAGCTAAAGAACTTTATGAGTTGGGTGTAAAAACCGTTGCTCTTTTTCCTGCTATTAATGATTCGCTTAAAACTCCAGACGCTAGAGAAGCCTATAATGATTCTGGACTTAACGCCCGTGCTATTCGGGCCATTAAAGAAGCTCTCCCTGACATGATGATCATGGGAGATGTTGCTCTTGATCCTTATTCTTCAGATGGACACGACGGCTTGGTAGATCCCAAAACGGGTGAAATTCTCAATGATGCCACTCTCGAGATCCTTGCTCGCCAAGCAATTTGTGAGGCGAGGGCAGGTGTCGATATTATTGGTCCTTCAGATATGATGGATGGCCGGGTTAGTTATCTGCGTCAGGCCCTTGATCAAGAGGGTTTCAAGAATACTCTCATTATGAGTTATACGGCCAAATACGCTTCTGCTTTTTATGGGCCATTTCGGGATGCACTTGATTCTGCACCTAAAAAAGGGGATAAGAAAACTTATCAGATGGATCCTGCGAATAGTTCTGAGGCGCTTCGTGAAGCAGCTTTAGATGAGCAGGAGGGAGCTGATATCTTGATGGTAAAGCCTGGATTAGCTTATCTAGATATTATTCACCAGCTGAAGCAGAATTTTTCTCTCCCAATTGCTGCCTATAACGTGAGCGGAGAGTATGCCATGGTAAAAGCTGCTGCCCAGAATGGTTGGATTGATCATGATAAAGTCGTTATGGAAACACTCACGTGCTTTAGAAGAGCTGGTGCAGATGTCATTCTCACTTATCATGCAAAAGAAGCCGCAAAAATTCTGCTAGATCAGTAAATCTTTGCCCTATGACTTGGGTTTCTTTATAATTATACCATGCATATTTTATTAATCCGCTTCTCCAGCATGGGAGATGTGGTTTTACAAACAGCAACTATTAATTGGCTTCGCTCCCTTTTGGGGAAATCCTTGCGTTTGACTTTTGTTACTTCTCAAGAATTTGCTTCTCTAATTGATTCACATCCAGGACTGGATGAGGTCATTACGTTTAATCGTCGTAGTGGTGAAAAATGGAAGCATTTAATTCAAAAAATTGATCATGCAGACAAACTCAATCCGATCGATCTTATTATTGATCTTCATGGAACTCTCAGATCATTTAGATTAAGAATGAGTTATTGGACCACGCCTTGCCTTGTCGCTGATAAACGCCGTTGGGAAAGATTTCTCCTCACAAAATTAAAGGGAGTTTGGGCAAAGAGGCTTATTCACACCCATTTCTTTGGACTTGAAAATCAAGTTGAGAGAGTTATAAATGATTTTGAAAGTCTTTTTAAGGATTCTCGGGGAGTAAGGGCAACTAAAGAGTACCGCAAAGGTCCCCATGATGAATTGACGACGCTGGCCTTACTGCCAGATGCAAAAATTGGCGGCGATTATATTGTCCTTGCCCCCTCAGCCTCATTTGCATCTAAGCGCTGGCCAATTCGTTCTTTTTTAGAACTAGCAAAAAAAATGATTGATTCAACTGCTTTCAAAGTTGTGATTCTCGCTGGTCCAGATGATAAGTTCTGCGAGGTTTTTAATGAGTTAAAATCTGAAAGGTTGTTAAACCTTCAGGGAAAAACTTCTTTAAGTGAATCTATGGGGATTCTGTCAAAATCAAAATTTTGCATAGGCAATGATTCAGGCATAAATCACATCGCAGAGGCTTATGGAGTTCCTGTTCTTACTATATTTGGCCCAACTGATCCTCGCTTCGGATTTGCTCCCCATGGTAGTTCATCGAAATTTTTGTCTAAAGAGCTTTGGTGCAAGCCATGCTCTACAACTGGTTCTAAAAAGTGTTTTAGAGATAAACTTTATTGCATGGAGAATATTTCTGTAGGTGAGGTCTATCAAACTTTTCTTTCCATGGGAGAAAAGTCATGAAGTGGTTTGTGGGTAATATCATTTTTTGGACTATTTATTGGCCAATCCTCCTATTTCTAAGAACACTGCTTTTTTTTCTTCCTAAGGTTCAAGAAAGGTTGGCGTTTGAGAGGAGAAATGTTCTTGAACCTGGAGCCCAAAGTTTTAAGAAATATAATTTAAAAGCTGATCTCTGTTTTGAATTTTCATCTGAAGGTGAGTATCAGCAGGTTGCAAGCCTTATTGATGATGCTCTGGTTTCAGGAAAGAAAATCGAACTCATCTTTTTTTCACCAAGTGTGGAGAAAACTATAATTGAGCTTTATCACCGCTTCCCTAGACAAGTTCGTTATCTCCGTTATCCATTACTAAATCCTCAATTAAACAAATGGATCTCTTCTTCTACTTTAATTATGGTTCGTTATGATCTTTTTCCAGAGTTGCTTCTTTGGAGTCTTAAAGAGAATAGGAAGTTAAAATTTGTCTGGGTTACTTTCAAAAAAGAGCGAGTCCAGAAAAAATTGGTTTCTTTTTTTAAAAGGATTTTTCTTTCCTGCTCTGACTATACTGTTTTTGCTTCAGAACAAGATTATGAGTTGGGTAAAACCATGGGCATTGAGGGGACGATTTACGATTTCCGAATGGAGCAAATAAAGCGTCGCCTATCTGCTAGGAATGAAAAATTCTTAAAAGTTTTTCCTATTTATAAAGAGTTAAAATCTAATATTGAAAGTTACCCCAGGCAGAAGAGGCTTATAATTGGTAATGCCTGGCCGGATGATCTTTTTTTATTAAAAGATATTCCGCGCGATATTTTTTTAGTCATTGTTCCTCATAAATTATCCCCCGACATTATTCAAACCTTTTGTTCAGGTCTTATTGCATTAGGAAGAGAACCTCTCCTCATTTCAGACGATACAAGTTCACTTAAGGCTTCCTCTACATTCATACTAAATAAGAAAGGTATTCTCTGTGAGCTTTACGCTGATTTTGGTAAGGCCTATGTGGGAGGTGGTTTTGGGGAGAGTGTTCATTCATTGCTTGAGCCTTTAGTTGCCAGTTGTGAACACCTGAGTTGTGGGCCTGTGAATCACCGTTCCACAGAATTTGATTTGGCGGGAGCTTATGGGCATTTAAAAGAAATCAAAACCAATCAGGAATTTCTTAATTGGCTTCAGGAAGATATTTCTGGATTTAAAGTTCATGATAGACTTAAAACACAAATTGATTCTTACCCTATATTTCAGAAGGAAATTCTCTCATGTTGAAGAATCGCTACCAGGAAATTCTCATTGGGATGGGGCTTATGTCTTTGGTGAGAGGTCTTATTTCTTGTAAACGCAAAAGATCAACATTACTTATAGATGACCCACGTTTTTCTGGAGAAAGCTATCACTACCACTATCTTGGGGAAATGGAGATTCAATCGCTTATCCGCCTTGGAAAAACTTACGAGATTCCTGAATTAATTGAGCTAAAAAATTTTCTTCTGCCTGCATCGATAGAATTTGTGACGAGTGATTTAAGACTTCGTTTGGGTAAAACTCCATTTGAAAATCTGAGAGAAGTTTTAAGGAAATTTCCTGAGCTTTTAGACTCAAGTGATCTGGATCTTTTTTATAACGATTCACCAGAAGCTTTTAATGAATATTTTATTGATGAGGTCAAAAGGTACGAGTCTTCTTGTTTTGAGTCTTCAAAACGCAATAAAAACTTTCGCTATGAACTTCAAGGTCCAAAGTGGTTAAAGTCTGTTTATTCTAAATTTGTTGAACTTATTAACAGAGAATATGTAGCTTCAAAAGATTTAAAATTTTCTGGTCTAATTCATCTCCTTGGGCTTTCAGCCGAAGAAAAACTTAAAACTTATTTACCACCTGAAGAGTTGCCCTTTTATTTTTTTAGACTTCTTTCTCCAGTTTATAGGCTTCAGGATTTCTTTTTATCGACACAGTTAAAGAGAAGACTTCTTCTTTCTGGCGGTGATTATAAAGAGAGCACTGTCCAGTATTGGCAGTTTCATGAGAGAAAATTTGAAAACCTTCTTCTGGCCAGTTTTGAGGGGGTTATTTCAGGGGACAGGGTTCTATTCTTTGCTCATTTGCCTGAGGATGTTCCTTTTAAGGTGAAAACTCAGTTTAATATTTTTCGTAAGAATCAGATGGTGCCACTGAAACGTCTAACATCTCCAATTCCTCCAACTGAGTTAACTTTTATCACTCAAGATGAACTTTTAGGTTCAGAGACACCTTATAGGGTTGTTGCTCAATCAAATGGCCTGGCCAATTATCAATGGCCATACCCAGATCTTCCTGGTTCAAAAGCAGAGTTTTATTTTAAGGAGATGCAGGACTTTTACCTCAGTGATTCTAGCAACTTACCTTTTTACCCTTTAACAACCGAGTCTCGGGGCATGCAAAGTGTAAGTATGGATTTAAGGACTCTAAGGGATTATCGTAAATCTGAGGAGTTCATTTTAACTAGGCTACCCTTGGAAATAGCGACCGAAGATAAGAGTATTCAAGGGTTTGAATACTGGGGTCCTTTCAGGTATAGGGGCCTGGGATTGATGGCGCTTTGTTATGGAATAGAGGGCGTTTAGAGTATAATAAAAGCTATGAAGATAAAGTCGTTTCTTAAAAACACTGGTCAGACCTCCTTGGAGTATCTTCTTCTTGTGGCCGTCTCAGTTGGGCTTGGTTTGGTTTTTTTCAAAAAATTTCAGCAGTATTTACTCGATAATCCAAATAGTTACATCAAAACTCAGTTAAAGTTCTATGAGCGACTTTTTGATCCAAGTATGAATTATAAGAAGTATCGCCTGCCTCGTTAGTGGTTTATTCCTTCACAATTATTGTAAGTTTTACACGAATGAATTGAATTTCTTTATTGCGATGCATTAATCGGCTACACTTGCCTCAAAACGTATTCCCGGTCCTTCGAGGAGGAACTTATGAAATCTAAAAACCTAATTGCTTTGATGCTGACATTGAGTTTTGCCAATGTTTTCGCACAAACTCAAAATCAAGAGCAGGTGTTGAATTCGGCTCCAATCGATGTTGATGGATATTTGCAGGAGCAAAACGTTACTGATGGTGAGCTTGAGCAAATCAAAGGTGAGATCAGAAAGCAAAAAAATGAAGTGGTTTTGAATAAAGAGAAAACAAAAGGCTTCAAAGAGCTTACTCGAACCACTGAAAAGTTATCTGAAACAACCGAAGAATACATTGATGAGAAGAAGACTGCTCAAAAAGATATTGCTGAATACAATGCAAAAATCAAATGTTTGATGGATGAGAATCCAGGCAAAGATTGTAATAAGTATGTTCGTAATCGGAAAGAACAAGAGCAAGATACTGTGAGTACTGCTCAAGCAGCTCCAGCCGCAACTTCTGTTTCTGAGGCTCCAACTTCAGGTAATGGGGCTTTTGAAACAATGAAGCTTTTGGCCTTCGCTGGTTCTACACAATACAATGGAGATGTAGAACAACTTGAAGCTGAACTTTCTGCAGGTCTGAGAATTGAATCAAATATTACATCTCGCTTCAGCATGGGTGTTGGTTTTAACTACGCTCAGTTAAAGACTACAGATTTTGCTAACTCAATGTTTGCGAACCAAGGTTGGTACTCTGGATACAACAACATGTATGGCGGCCGTGAGATACAGTATAAGTCTATGGGAGTGGATCTTTACGGTAAGTTCTTCATCGTGAGAAGTGAGCGTTTCCGTCCTTATGTTGGTGCAGGTCTTGGTTATAGTCGTGCCAATATGAATTATACCAACAATGATACTTATGCAGATCCTATGTATGGAACTCAGTTTGGTAATGAAAACTTCCAAACTAGCTACGCTCGTGGGAATTTGATGATTGGATCTGAAATGATGATCACAAAATCTTTTGG
>CANHJD010000130.1 GCA_947461145.1 Bacteriovoracaceae bacterium | reverse complement strand
CAATGGCCCTTGCTTTCCAATGTATTTAGCTTTCAGATTTAGTAAGTCTGCAACTTTCTGGATAGTTGTAAGTTCTGACTTAAAATTATCGAGAAGATTCTCGAGTATTTTCATGGGGTTCCTTTTGATTGTTCGCCGAAAAGGGTATCAAGCGACCAATCAATTGAAAAGAATCCCATTGAATTTCTTTATGATTTGCTCTGCATTAGTAAAAATGAACGTGACCAATTAAAAAAATCGATCTTCTCTTGATCAATGTAATCTGGATAAGTCCAAGGCAAAGATTGAAAACGGCCATCAACCGCTTGATAGGTTAGATCGGCAAAAATATTTTGTCCCAAAAAAACTCGATGAGAGTAATTTTTGGTCGTTGCGAGGATGAAATTCTCAAGAGAAAGAAAACCAATATCGACATTTACTTGCCGGGCCTGATTGTGACTCCACTCCCTTTCCCAATCAAGGGCTAGGAGTTTGGTCGTAAGAAGAAACTCCCGGGGGAAGGTAGTTGTCGTTAGAAAGAAGTAACGATCCAAAAGAGAGGCATCTCCCATCTCCTTTGCGTAATAATTAACAAGTGGATTGTGCGAAGGTGAAAAAGTGATTAGTTTTCCGAAAAAATCCTGTGTCCTCTTTAAAAAAAGGTCCTTTTCAAAAACATCATGCCTATAAAGGAAACTAAAAAACAGAAGTCCCTGGCCGGGTGCATTTGTCAAAATCATTATTGAAGAATTTTCCTAAGATTAGAAAAATAATCGTTCAACTCTGACTTAGAGCATAGGGCCGTCCCACGCTTTCTAACAACAACTCCCGCAGCACAATTTCCGACCCAAGCAGCTTCTTCAAGACTCGCCCCAGAAATCAGAGATGCGGTAATGGCGGCAATTGCTGTGTCACCAGCACCTGAGACATCAAACACTTCATTTGCAGCTGTTGGTATAATGCGAAGCTTTCCATCACCTTTTGAGTCTAACATGGCCATACCGTCAGGGCCCAATGTGATAATAACTTTTTCAATTTGGAGTTTATCTACAAAGATCTGAGCGATTGTTTCTAAGTTTCTTTCTTTAAAATAACCTAAGGTTTCCACAATTATGTTAGATTCTAATCGATTAGGTTTAAAAAGTGTTGCCCCTTTATACCAAGATGGTGGCGTAGATCGAGAAGGATCGATGGCAACCATGAGATTTTTCTCTCTATAAGTTGAAATAATCTTTTGACATAATGCCTCGGTAAAAAGCCCTTTGCCATAATCTTCAATAATTACACCGGAATGATTCTGAGAGAATTCATTTATCCGGCCCATCACTCGCTTAAAAACTTCATCATCAATTTGATCTTTAGTCTCGTAATCGACACGGCAAATTTGCTGCGTTGATGTCGTGACTCGCTCTTTATATGTAGTCATTCGAGATTTGTCGCGAACTAATCCCCAAGTATTTAACCCACGCTCTTCAAGAAGGTGCTCCACTAGTTCTGCTCTACTATCCTCTCCAATGACTCCACAAATTGTGGAAGAAACTTCAAGACTTTTCAGGTTATCACTAACGTTGGCAGCTAAACCTAACTTGTTCCACTCCTTGCTCACTTCCAAGACAGGAACAGGGGCTTCAGGAGAAATTCTTTTGACTTCACCATAAGTGTATTTGTCGACTCCAAGGTCACCAACCACAAGAATGGGCTTTAGGGATGGGAAAGCTGAAATAATCGCCTGGAATTTTTCTTGAGTTAGAATCATAGTAATTCGCCTTTTCTTTCAATCCAAAGTTTAACAATAAAATCCACCATATCAGAAACTGTCTTCCCGGTGGAATCCAACTCAACTCCATCATCTGCTTTTTTTAGTGGAGCAATTTCGCGATTCATATCTTCAAAATCTCTTTCTTGAATATCTTTTAGGATGCTTTCGTAATCAAAGCTTTCTTGGCCTCTTTTCTTCAACTCATCTAAACGTCGATGAGCGCGCTCCTCTGATGAAGCAGTTAGAAATATTTTCAAGACAGCATTCGGAAAAATAACCGTTCCAATGTCCCTTCCATCTAGTATCGCTGGAAAGTCCTTTACTATTGATCTTTGCCAGTTTGCCAAGAAATCTCGAATAATTTTATGTTTTGAAATTTGTGAAGCCAGTCTAGAAACGTGATGTTCACGGATAACATCTGTAAGATTTAAGTTATCAAGCTGAACAACAACTCCCGGTGAAGGAGCAAACTGAAATAGATGATCATGAAAAAACTTGTTAATTAGTCGTTCATCATCCCCATTAAGTTTGTCCTTAGTAAAATCAATCCCAGTGTGCTGAAGGGCATAGGCAACGGCCCTAAACATAGCACCTGTATCAATATAGATAAGTTTTAATTTTTCAGCGACCATCTTGGCCACGGTGGATTTCCCGCTACCTGAAGGACCATCGAGAGCAATAACCTGGTCTTTTTTCATACGCCAGATGATAAATACTGATTAATCATTCGGCAATCATAACTGCTTTAAAAAACTAAAATCGGCCGTAAAATTTAATCGTTCAAAGATTTCGGGCCGGGCAGATTTAAGTAAAAGGGGGTTTATCATGCAAAAAAGTTCTTTAGAGGTGGTATCTAAATGAATTCCCGAGGACCAGCTAGGATAACTCCCTGGGGCCATAGCCATGGCTTGATCTTCCATAATTAGTGAAAAGGATAGAAGTTCTTTTATAGTCAGTTTAGTAATTTGCTCTTGGAGTTGTTTAAAGAGCAAAACCTCTCTGGCCGGGTCGTAATGGGGATAGTTACCCATTTCTGTTTTTAAATCCTGTATTTTTTGGGACGCAAAACGCCTCTCGGACACAATCATAAAAAATTGTGAATTCAGCTGAAGGAGAGCCTCCCTATACTGGGCAAGACTAGATTCTCGGGATGAAGGCGACATTTGAAGTTTGGCTTATGTTTTTTGCAATGTGGTAATAATTATTCATTACCTTTTTTAAATAGTGGTTGTTCTCACCCACGGGAAGTTTATTTCGAAGCTGACCCTTAGTCCAAAAAGGTCCCATGTTATAGGCAACAGTTGCATGAAGCGTATTATTGTCAAAGGCGGCTAATAGGTTCTTTAAATAGAATATACCGACTTCTAGGTTTCTTAATTTTGCAACTAATTTTGAATAACCAAGGTCATGATAGACTTGACCATACTGGTACTTCAGATACTCTTCACCTTTATCAGACTCTAGAGAAATATTGTCACCCTTCATCAAGGCCAGAGTCTCCATATAGGTTGATGGCATCATTTGCATCAGCCCCCTAGCACCCTTTTTTGACGTCACCTCGTGTTTGAAGTGACTCTCGGTCCACATTACAGATAATACCCATAGTGGATCAAGGTTATGCTTCTCACTTAAAATAAGTACCGGCTTAACAACGCGCTTAACTTTCTTTTGAATTTTTTCAGGAAATAGATTCACAATCTTAGCTTCTGCTTCCTCTTCGCTTACATTATTTAGGAATGTAGGATCACCGATGAAGAACCCCATTGAATCACTTTTGAATCGATAGGTCTTATTACGCTTAAAACCAAATGTGAAAGTTTGAGGATACAAGGCGTGTAAGGCGAATGAACCAAACAGCACAAGGGAGAAGATAGGTATTTTGTAAGAGGAGAAGAAAGAGTTCAAGAACGAATTCTTCAACTTTTCCTCCGCCGAGACTTCTTGTGTTACTAGAACACATTGCTCTCCGGTCGTTTTTTCCATACTCCCTCTCTTATATCTTGCCCAATCTTAAAAAGCAAATTTCCTTGACCAAGCTATCGTAAACCATTGAAGATCAATGGCATTTTAACTTACCATCATCAGTGGATTCACCAAATTTCGAGGTTTTATGTCTGAAAATAAATTACATAGAGAAAAGTCTCTTTACCTTAAGCAACATGCTGAAAATCCGATCCATTGGTGGCCTTATGGCAAGGAAGCCCTTGATAAAGCGAAAGAACTAAACAAACTCATTTTCTTGTCAGTTGGCTACTCTTCTTGTCACTGGTGCCACGTAATGGCCCATGAATCATTTGAAGATGAAACAACTGCAAAACTGCTTAATGAGCATTTTGTTTCAATTAAAATTGACCGTGAAGAATACCCTGACTTGGATAATTACTATCAGAATGTTTGCTCTCTTATGACTGGAAAAGGAGGTTGGCCTTTGACGGTGTTTCTCACTCCAGAAGGTAAACCATTTATTGCAGGAACATACTTCCCCAAGGTTGGGCGACAGGGAATGCCAAGTTTCATGGATTTGCTAAATCACATTCAGGGCCTACATTCCTCTGGAGATAAAACAATTCATGAAAATGCGGTTCGTATTGTTGAGGAATTAAAAAAACCGATTGAAATTGAGAAGAAAGTTGAGTTTCAAGGTCACTTCCCTGCCCCCTCAGCAATTTTGAATGCACTTAAGGGGTATGCTGATATTGCTAATGGTGGCTATGGACAAGCTCCAAAATTTCCACACTTTGCTTTTTATGAGTGGGCCAGTGAACAAATTCTGGAAGGCATGATTCCACAGGAGCAGGGTCAACATATTGTTGAAACAGTTGAGCAAATGATGATGGGTGGAATCTACGACCATGCAAAAGGCGGTATACATCGCTACAGTACTGATGCAAAATTTCTTGTTCCGCATTTTGAAAAGATGCTTTACGACCAAGCAGGCCTCTTAAAGGTCCTGGCCAAACTTTCACAAGTCTACCCAGCTCCACTCATATTTGATGGCATCTTACAAACACTAGATTATTTAAAATCTGAGATGCTTGCAGAGGAAGGCTATTTCTTTAGTGCTCAAGATGCAGACTCAGAAGGTAAAGAAGGCTTATATTTCACATTTACTAAAGAGGAATTTGAAGCGAGTTTTGAGGACGCTCCCCATGAGATAAAGGCAAATCTTGAAAAATATCTCAATTACTTCAACATTACAGAAGAAGGTAATTTTGAAGAGAAACTAAATGTAATCTCTCTTAACCCTAAACTTAAAAATGAATATTATAGTCAAGATGGCTGGCAAGGCATTCGAGAGATCAGAAGACGTCTTTTAGAGCAAAGAAAAATGAGGATCCCACCAGCGACAGATAGGAAAGGTGTAGCCTCGTGGAACTATCACCTGCTCTCCTCTCTGACAGATGTTGTTCAATACTGCCCAATTGATGTCATTAGAAATGAAGCGCTAGCGCTGATTCAACAAACAGTTGAGGGATGCTTAAAGCAATTTATTTTCGTGGACCAAAAGACTGGAAAGCATGTCATCCGTCATGTGAACACACTAAACTCTCAAGCACTATACCTTGAAGACTATGTTAATTTTTCGGATGCACAACTCAGACTTTATGAGATCTCTGGGAATAATATTTTTAAACAGAATGCTATTGAGACAGTTGATTATATCGTTCATAACTTTATTCAAAACCAACAAGTATATCAAACTTCTCTAACAGCTTCGACTCCAGGGTTTGATAATTTAATTTCCCCAACTTTTGATCAATCCTATCGCTCTTCAGTGATGACATTAATTCTCCTCTTAAATAGATTAAGCGTATTTGACAAAAAATTTAACGCTGAAGATATTTTTGCAGAAAAGTATTCCGACTTTGCTCAATTTTGCCTGACGAACCCATTGGGACACGGAGAAGGATTAAGATCATTAACTTACCCTCAGGAAATTTATAGAAAAATCGAAGTGCCTCATTCTTGGTTGGAAAACTCTGACTTCCTAGAAATGAGAAGCCACTTCTTTTCTCGTTTTGTTCTAAGTTATCAAACTGATGATAGGGAAAGTTTCCAAATTTGTAATAGAACAAGCTGTGAGGCCCAGGGTAAAGGATTTGATAAATTTAAAGAACTCTTCAAAATGCCTGAGGCCAATCATGAGTCATAAATTGAAAATTCTCGATCTTACCCATAGATTGCCGGGACCACTGGCCGGTAAAATTTTAAGTGATCTCGGTTATGAAGTTATAAAAATTGAAGATGAAAAACATAAGGACCCATTTCTTTCAGGAATGTTTTCGGCTTTTGATGAAAGTTTTGAAAACTGGTATGAGGAATTAAATAAGAGCAAATCAATTGTTAGGCTTGATTTTAAATCCACTGAAATTAAATCTCTTATACGCTCCTATTTAGAAAAAGCTGATGGGGTCATGCTTTCACTATCACCAAAACTAAAAGAAACTTTAGGGCTTGATGATAAATCATTGGCCTCTCTGGCAAAACCTTTGGCCGTGGTTGAACTTGAAGCTTCTCAAACTCATAAAAAGGCCATGCATGATTTAAATGCATTGGCGTTAAGTGGATTTCTTTCTCTTCATGTGGCCCATGAGACGAGACAAATTGTGGAGCCTCCATTTTTCCCCCTTGCTGGAATTGCCTTTGGCCAACAAGTCGCAACACAATTACTAGCGAATGTGATAGAATCAAAATCCACAAATAAACTCATCAAATCAGTTAGTTATCTCTATGAATCGACAGAAACTCTTCTTACCCCATTTTGGTCGAAGGAACTTAGAGATAAGAAGAGAACAAAATTTCTTCATAATGGGGCTTATCCTTGTTACTCCATTTATCGCCTAAGAGATGGAAATTATGTGGCTTTAGCAGCAGTTGAGGATAAGTTTTGGACCGATTTTATGGAATTATTTAAAGTCCCTCTGGCGCTAGATAAAAGATTTGAGACGGATTCGGTCTCTTTTCAAAAAGTTGCAGACATATTTGCCAAAATGGATGCAAGCACGATAGAAAATATGACACAAGACAAAGAGTTATGTTTATCAATTGTTAGGAAAATTACCTGACGTAAAAATTGGAGTTAATATGAAACGAGTTATTGGGTTTCACTACACCCTTACAGATAAGTCTGGTACCGTGCTAGATTCATCTATTGGCGATGAGCCTCTCTACTTTCTTGAAAGCAGTCAGCAAATTATTCCTGGCCTTGAGAAAGTTATCGCTCTTATGAATGTTGGTGATAAAAAGAAAATTGAAGTCCTAGCAGCTGATGCTTATGGAGATGT
>CANHJD010000129.1 GCA_947461145.1 Bacteriovoracaceae bacterium | reverse complement strand
TTCCTCTCAAATAAGTCACTCATCGCTTCCTGCAATGAGGAAACGATCATCACATTTTCTTTAGGGTGTGAAAAAGAAATATTTTTTTGAGTATAGATTAATGTTTGATTTTTTAGCTCATCATTAAAAACTTCTGCACTCTGAGGAAGCTTTCCACTTTCTGTAAATATAATACGAAAAGGCTGCTTGCCTTTATAATCAGGAATTCTGACATTCAGTTTGGGATTATCATCTCGGAGAGTCTGGGCTCCGATTATGACTCCCTGATGGTGGGAGCGGAGTTGATGAACAGCAAATCGAGAGGTTTCCCCAGTAATCCATTTTGACTCACCATTAGAAAGTGCTATTTTCCCATCAAGTGATGTGGCGAGCTTAAGGTGAATGAACGGTGTTTTATTCTTTTGGGCATGAAAAAACACTTCATTTAGCTTTTCACCTTGCTCTTTTTCTATTCCAGCTACAACTTCTATGCCATTTGCTCTTAATAGTTCAACTCCCTTCCCATTAACAGCGGGATTGGGGTCAAGATTGGCGATAACCACTTTTTTAAGTTTTTCTTGAACTAACCTCTGTGCACAAGGAGGAGTTTGTTTATTAGTATGGCAACAAGGCTCTAAATTGACATAAATAGTTGCACCTTCCGGAGACTCGGTACAATTATTGAAGGCATCTACTTCTGCGTGAACGTTACCATAGCTCTGATGATAACCCTGTCCGATAATTCTTCCATCTTTAACAATCACCGCACCAACAAGTGGATTTGGCCATGTTTTGCCAAGCCCTAATCTTGCCTGAGAAATTGCTTGGAGAATGTAATCGGCATCCGTCATTCTTGCTCCAAATCCTTAAAAACTTTTTCTGAAGGAGCTCGTTTAAGTTCATCGAGATAAAGCTCAAGAGAATAAGAAGGAGTTACCCCAAGCCACTCTTTTATTGTTGAGTGGTTGATGTTCTGGTTAAGCCACTTGAAAATACATGACTGTCTTAATGACTTTGCAGTCATGTCACTTTTTATGTTCTTTCTAAGATCCTCGAAGAATAGTTCTGTTCCTCTCGGGGAGAGTCCACCGGCCAAAATTTTATAGGGATTAGCATTGAATAATAGCTCCTCGATTTCTAGTTCTTCTTTTTTAAGAAACTGAAGATAGAGGCTTCTATAAAATTGAAAATCAGTGTTAAAAATTAAAGGCAGAGGAACGGAGTAGGGATCTCTTTTTGGGTGATCAACTAAAACTCTAAAGCCTTTGTTATCTTTTAAAATGCTCGCAAAGTGGAGTTTGGCCATATCAGATACTTTTAGTCCTGCGCCATAAATGAGATGAAAAATTATGACGTTTCTGGCACTTACAATCTGAGAAAGTCCTTCCGAAGTTTCCACTTTCTTTTTTAGGAATTGGTAGGATTTAATAATTTCAGGAAAGGGTGTAGGGTCAGGGGTATCCAAAATCTTGGGGGATACGGCCATTTTCTTTAACGGATTATCTGGAAATAAGTTCTGGGTGATAAGATAGTCAAAAAACAATCTTAGTGCTTGAACTCTTCTTCTAACAGAGTTGGATGAAGCGTATTTCTTGTCCAGAAATTGTGAGTATTCCTGAACCTGAGCGCTGGTGAAAGCCTTGATTTTAAGGTGTTGCTGTTTATCAATCAGAAAACCATTAAAGCATTGTAAGTCGGCCTTATAGTTTTTAACTGTGTTAAAGCTTTTACCTTGTTTTTCGAGGATTTTTAAAAACTCTTGCTGTTTATCGATTAAATTGAATTCCATGGGTTCGTATATTACGAAATTCTCTTGGACTTGGGAAGCTAAAAGCGATAATGTTGAGGCTCTTCGGAGGCAGCATGATTACGGTTTCTAATTTATCAAAATCCTATGGTGGACAAGTTCTTTATCAGAATGGTTCTTTTTTTATTGGAGCAGGTGAAAAAGTCGGTCTTGTTGGACCAAATGGTGCCGGTAAAACATCTCTCTTTCGTCTTCTTGTTGGTGAAGAGCGAGCTGACTCAGGCACAGTTGATTATCCTAAAAGTTTGCGTGTTTGTTATTTTTCGCAAAATGTAGGGGAGCTTAAAGGCCGTAGTGCACTTGAAGAAGTAATCCATGGAAACCCAAGATTAGGTTTTTTAAAAACTGAGATAAAAAAAATTGAGACTGCCCTTGAAGAGGGAGAGTACTCTGATGAGCTTCTTGAGAAGTTAGGCGATTATCAGACTGAATTTGAAAAACTTGGTGGCTATGAAATTGAATATAAGGCCGCTGAAGTCTTAACTGGTTTAGGTATAATGCCTGAAGCCCATCAACGCCCGGTTGAATCTTTCTCGGGTGGGTGGAAGATGAGAATTGCTCTGGCAAAAGTTCTTGCTCAAAATCCAGAATTCATTCTCATGGATGAGCCCACTAACTACCTTGATGTTGAATCCATTATTTGGCTTGAAGATTGGTTAAGAAGTTTTAAGGGAGCAGTGTTCATGACAAGTCACGATCGTGATTTTATGAATGGTCTGGTCAAAAAGATAGTAGAAGTAAATCATAAAACTATTACTGTTTATTCAGGAAATTATGATTTTTATGAAAAAGAAAGAGATATTAGACGAGAGCAACTGATAGCAAGCTCTGAGCGCCAGCAAGCAATGTTGCAGAAAGAAGAAGAGTTCATTGCAAAATTTGCTGCTCGCGCGAGTCATGCGGCCCAAGTTCAATCAAGAGTAAAAAAGCTGGATAAAATTGATCGCATTGAAGTGATGCCTGAGGATCAGGCCATCAACTTTGAATTCCCTAAACCGCCCCGTTCCGGTAACGATGTGGTGAAAATGGAATCCGTTGCCAAAGTTTACGTTTCTCCGGAAGGTGCGGAGAAGAAAGTGTTCTCAGAAGTTTCTGGGGTTGTAAAACGGCTTGAAAGAGTGGCCGTGGTTGGTGTGAATGGTGCAGGTAAGTCGACTCTTTTAAAAGTGATTGCAGGATTAACTGATGCCACTTTGGGAAAAGCAGAAGTTGGAGCGAATGTTCAAATTGGTTATTTTTCTCAATACTCAATGGATGTCCTTAACCCTAACAAGACAGTTTTTGAAGAGGTGAGAGATAGAGTTAAAGATAAGTCAGATGGTTACATGCGAAATCTTTTGGCCGCTTTCCTTTTTCGTGGTGATGATGTTGAAAAAAAGGTTTCAGTGCTTTCAGGGGGAGAGAAATCTCGTTTAATTTTGGCCACAATCCTCACAAATCCCTGCAACTTACTGATCCTAGATGAACCTACAAACCATTTAGATATCAGATCCCGTGAAGTCCTCGTAGAGGCGCTCAAGGCATTCGAAGGAACTATTTTAATTGTATCCCATGATCGTCATTTTTTAAAACAGTTGACGACTCAAGTTGCTCAAGTTGGACAGGGTGGAGTAACATTTTATCCTGGATCTTATTCTGAATATCTTGCTCGTTATGGAGGACATTGATGGCCACAAATAAGATTAGCCTTAAAGCAGACCAATACCTTATTCGTGAAGGTGAGCATTCAAACTCTATGTATTGGGTTCAGCAAGGTCAATTTGTTGTGACTCGTAAACGCTTAAATGAAGAAGTGATTATTGGTTACATCTATAGTGGTGAGCTTGTTGGAGAGATTTCTTTCCTAGATAAAGAAGCTCGTAGTGCTAATGTTAAGGCAATGGTTGATTGTGAACTTATAGAAATTCCTGAGGAAGCAATTGATGGCATTTTTAAGTCCCAGCCTAAGTGGCTTGAGATCCTAGTTAAAACCCTAGCTGAGCGTTTACGTAAAGCGAACGCGAGAATTAAGATTTAGTGTAAATTTTTCCCTAAAGAATGCAGAATTTTCAATGATTTGATTAAATCATGGATTGGTCTCAGTCCCTTCCTTGACACATTGGGCATATAAACGCTAAAAGCCATTCATAAATAAATTTGTTCAGGGAACTAAGCGCCCTGAAATAGACGACCTTAAGGTGATGAATGTCACAGTATAGCTTGCATCAACAACTTCATTTTCTTTTTTCTGAAAGAAATCCCGAGGCCTTGCGGGCCTGCCTTAATCATGAGGATTTTCAAAGTTTTCTTACCGAGCATTCTTTAGTTATTCCGGTTGAAAAACTGGTTTTGGCCTTTACACATAGTTCTTTTTCTCATGAGTACGAAGTTCCTCATCAAGAGTTATTAGAATTTTTTGGAGATTCTGTGGTTCAACTTATTGTGACCCAGGAGCTTATGAAGCTTTATCCTAATGAAAAGGAAGGAAAGCTATCAAAGTTAAGAAGCTCTATCGTGAATGAAAAAACACTTGCTAAAGTTGCCTCTTCCCTTGAGTTAAATCGTCTTCTGCTCGTTGGAAAGGGAGAATTTAAAAAAGAGTTACATCTTCAGGAAACAGTTCTTTCAGATACCATGGAAGCACTCATTGGAAAGATATTCAACTTTCATGGTCTAAATCTTACGTCGGAAAAATTTTTAGGATGGCTCAGAAATGCTGTTCCAAATGCATTTAATATGGAAAATCTCGAACACTACGATGTTAAGTCAAAATTGCAGGAAGCAACACTTGCCAAATATAAAACGCTTCCTCGTTATACGTCAGACCCCGCGGGGGAAGGCTTTCTTGTTAAATTATGGGTGAATGAACATCTTGTTGCAGAAGGTGTTTATAGCTCAAAGAAAATCGGTGAGCGAGAGCTTGCACGTAGGGCCCTAGAAAATTCTCAATTTTAAGGAGTAATACTATGCTTTTAGAAGATCAGCACCCACACAACAAAGCGATTATGATTGCCGTTCTTGGTAAGCCCAATGTTGGCAAAAGCTCTTTTATTAATCATTTGCTTGGATTCGATCTTTCAATTGTAAGCTCAAAACCACAGACAACTAGAAATAACTTCCACTGTGCTTTTACAATTGATCGCACAGAGGTTGTTTTAGTTGATACTCCAGGTGTTCATTCGAATAGTCAGGAGTTAAATAAACGCATGAATGGCCAGGCGCAAATGGGAGCCGAAGGGGTTGATCTTAACTTTGTACTACTTGATCTAACTACGAATGTTGTTGGTGAATTCAAAGATTTTATAAAAAACTTTGAACATCCATTGGCGAAAACCTGGATTATTTTTACGAAAGCTGATTTGATAAATAAAGAAGCGATCACTTTGACTGAGACGATGAAAGCCCTTACTGAGTTATGCCCTACAATTGAGAAGCATTTTGTGATTAGCTCAAAAGATGGTCATAATATCCATGAATTGACCGGGGCCATTCAGGACGCCTCGATCAGTGGTCCCCACATGTATCCAAATGGCGATGTCTCGAATAAAAACCAGCGTTTTTTTGTTACTGAATATATCCGTGAGCAGGCATTTCGCCTTCTTAAAGAAGAGCTTCCATATGAAGTAGCAGTTGTAATCGATGAGTATAAAGATGTGAGGAAAAAAGACGAGGAAGCAGCTCCTGAAGCTCATATTTCTGCTTCTATTCTGGTGAATCGTCCTTCTCAGAGAGCTATTGTTGTAGGCCGGGGTGGCTCGATAATTAAGGAAATTGGTGTTAACGCTCGTAAAAAAATTGAAGCCATGACCGGTGGTAAGGTTCATTTGAATCTTCACGTTAAGGTTTCGCCTAAGTGGTTTAATAATAATTTTGTTCTTGATGAGATCGGTCTACCTCGAACACAGAATTCTGCCCGTGTATGGAGGAAAAAATGAACAAAAGATCAATGGTTGTTTCCATTATAGGAAGACCAAACGTTGGAAAAAGTACGATTTTTAACCGTTTGATGAAAAAACAATATTTGGCCATGACTCATGATCAGCCGGGTGTCACTCGCGATCGGCACTATGGTATTTTAAAGCTTGAAGAGCTTTATGAAGGGGAGTTAGCTGAAGAGGATATCATTCTCGTTGATACAGGTGGATTTTATCCTGAAAAGATTGAAATCGATGCGAAGAAAAAAAATAATGTGGATCCATTCTTCAACATCATGGCCGATCATGCGAAACTTGCCATTGATGAGTCGGATCTTGTCCTTTTCGTCGTTGATGTTCGCGATGGACTTCTTCCTTTTGATAAAGGAATTTGT
Source organism: Bacteriovoracaceae bacterium (assembly GCA_947461145.1). GTDB lineage: Bacteria > Bdellovibrionota > Bacteriovoracia > Bacteriovoracales > Bacteriovoracaceae > Peredibacter. The sequence goes on along the minus strand of CANHJD010000129.1, from coordinate 986 downwards.
GATTACATCCGTTCAACGAAGAAATCATTTTGGCTATTGATGAATAAGTTTGACTCAGAAAAACAGGAAGGAGAACAGTACGATTTCTTCAACCTTGGTTTGGATGACGAAGATATGCACAGAATCTCTGCTGAACACAACAGAGGTTTTAATGATCTTCGCGAGCGTCTGTTAATTGTTGCCAAAAAATTCCAACAGACAGCAGAGGCGAAATCTCAAGAAGAATTTCTCCAGAATGGAGTTCAGCCTCGTAATGATGTTGTTTCATCAGTTGCTATTATTGGAGCCCCTAATGCTGGGAAATCGACACTTCTAAATTGCCTTATTGGTGCTCAACGCGCTCTTGTTTCTGAAATTGCTGGGACGACAGTGGACCCCATCGAGGGTTATGTTGACCTTTATTTTGGGCCAGATATTGATGTTTTAAGTGCTCAAGATAATGCTTTTAGAAAAGATAATACTAAGATCTTTGAGGAGATGAAAAAGTATGCTGAATCTGGAGATATTGATCTGGATCAAGCTGAAGATGATGAACTGACTGAAAACGAAAAGAAAATTTATATTGAGTTCGGTGAGACTGAGGAATTTAAAGGTTTTGAAGCTGAGGAAGAAGAGATAAGAGGTTCATCTGATTTTAGTTTTGATGAAACGAATGTCGGTGATGATTATTTCTCTGAAAAGCAAATTCTTAATGAAATTGAAAAGAACTGGGATGCTCCTGCTGAGGCCGTTGAGAATTTAGAAAATGCGCTCTATGTAAACCGTTGGCGCTCAATCAAGCTCGTTGATACTGCTGGTATTAGAAAAATGAAACTTGTTGAAGGTTTTATTGAAACCCAATCTGTTTACCGCTCCCTCAGATCTATATCTGAGTCAGATGTGGTTCTTTTCATGATTGATTCAACTCTAGGTATTACCCACCAGGATCGCAGATTAATTGATATTGCTCTCGAGAAGGGAAAATCATTAATTGTTTGCTTAAATAA
>CANHJD010000128.1 GCA_947461145.1 Bacteriovoracaceae bacterium | reverse complement strand
CGTCGTGCAGGACTTATGCATGATATTGGTAAAGTTCTTGATGCTTCTGCAGAGGGCTCTCACGCCGTGATCGGTGCCGATTTTGCTAAAAAATACGGGGAGTCACCAGATATCGTTCATGCGATTCGTGCTCACCATGATGATGAGAAGCCAGAATCAGTTCTTGCTCACCTTGTAGCTGCTGGAGATGCTCTCTCAGGTGCTCGTCCTGGTGCTCGTAAGGCCCTAAAAGAATCTTATGTGTCTCGTCTGTCTGATATTGAAAAGATTGTTAATAGTTTTGAAGGTGTTCATAGATCTTACGCCATCTCTGCTGGACGCGAAGTTCGCGTGCTTGTTGAGAATGAAAAAGTTTCTGATGAACAGACTATTATGCTTTCACGAGACATCGCTCGTAAAATTGAGCAAGAAATGTCTTATCCTGGAACAATTAAAGTTTCAGTTATTCGTGAAACACGTGCTGTAGGTATTGCTAAATAATCAATTGCTGAGGAGGAATTATGGAAAAGTGTGCCCTTGTCACTGGTTCCTCCTCAGGTCTTGGTCTTGAAATCTCAAAATATTTACTTGAAGCCGGCTATACTGTTTTTGGTGGTTCTCGTTCAGGAACTGAACTAGAGCATGAAAACTTCTATGATGTTGAGCTGGATATTACTTCTGAAGACTCAGTGGTTGAGTTTTTTGAAACGGTTAGGGAGTTTACACCAACGTTTGATTTAGTTGTAAACAATGCTGGAATATGTGAGATGTCTTCTATCTCAGATACAACTCTTGAGCAGTTTGAAAATCATCTCGCAACAAATACCCTCGGACCTTTTCTTCTCTTTAAATACTTAGAATCTTTTCTTATAAAAAATGAAACTCATATTATTTCTATTTTATCCACCGCCGCTCATTATGGTTATCCGAATGTTGGGGCCTATAACGCTTCCAAATTTGGTCAGCTTGGACTCATTGAGAGCTTAAAAAAAGAATGGAAAGAACATAAGATTAGATTTACCAATCTTTTTCCAGGAGCAATCAACACTCCGCTTTGGGATAAGGTAGGTACAAAGTTTTCTCGAGATAAAATGCTGGGTCTTACTGAGTTTATGAGTGTCTTCTCATTTATAGTAACGGCCCCATCAACAATTCAATTCCCTGAACTCACTTTCCTTCATAAAGAAGGTTTTCTCGAATGATTCCTAAAAGAAAACTCGCTGAACTTCTCATTATGCTCTTTTTCAATGTTGTTATTTTTGTTCTTTGGGATAGCTGGGATTTTGTTATTCTTTTTACGTTGGGTTTTGTTTGGAATTGGGTTGCTTCCCAAGAAAGTTCTCTCTTGCTTGAAAATACGAAGCGTCACCGTTTTACTATTCTAAAGACTGTGTTTATTTTGCAGACTCTTTTTTTGAAGCCTCTAAAAAATATGCCAGATTTTTTTAAGTTTCTGGCAAGACTTCTTCCGGCAGGTCTTTTTTGGGGAGCTGTGATCCTTTTTAATCAGAGCCATATGCCTTGGTGGGCGGTTTTTCTTGGAAGCCTAACTGCGGAGTTCGTTTTTCTGGAGAAGAAGATTTTTTCTCCAAAGGATTTTAGGCCATGAGACTTATCCCAGTTTCCTTGGCCATTTTTTATGAAGTAACTGAGACCTCCCTTAACGTTTGGGTTCAAACTCGGGAAGATGATGGACCATTTAAAGGTCTGTTGGAGTTTCCAGGGGGCGGAATCGAGAGCGGTGAGACTCCTTTGCAGGCTGCCGTGAGGGAAGTCGAAGAAGAAGTTGGCATAACTATTTTGGCCAAAAATGGAAAATTTATGGGCCTCTATTCTAATACCCTCTCAGATAAAACGGTTCTTCTGTACGTTCATCTTTTTCCTAAGGTTGCAGAACTTGAAGGGAAGGGGAAATGGTTACCTATTGTTGAACCGGAATTAAGTCGGCCCTATGAGGGACTCATTCCACCACCTAATCATAAAATCATTGATGAGCTTTTTCTTTCCCTCAAGAATTAGTCAGAATGAGAGAAATTTGTTAGCTTAATTCCCATGTCAAATAGCATCACTCAAATTATTACTCATAGTTTTTTACTTGCTCTGGCCTTTGGGACTCAGCTGTTTTCACCTGTGGTGAATACCAAGCTCACAGGTGTGGGTTTTTATAAATTGGCAACGAGTATTGTTCTCACGTCTTTAGTCTTTGTTGTTGGTGTCGCTTATTTTATGACTCCTTCTCTTGATTCAATGAGCTGGCTTTTTTATGGGCTGCTCATCCTGACAAATATTCTTACTTTGGGATTTCATAAAGATCATAAGCATTGGTTGATGTGGCTTCTCTATATTATTCAGATCACGACTTTTATTGCGCTTATTTTTCACACTTACATAGCTGTACCAGCTTGGATTATGTTTTTTTTCTTTTCCTCACTTTTTTTGAGTATCAGCAATTTTGCTATGATTCTTGGGCACTACTATTTGGTAGTTCCAAAATTATCTGAAGAGCCTTTGATTTATTGCTTATACATATTTTGGACAGTGTTGTTCTTAAAATTAATGTTTTCTCTTTCCATCATCACAACAACAGCAGCTCCTTTTTTAGAGGAGGGAACACTTTTAGGTGATGGTTATACTTTTAATTGGCTTTTTATTTCCATGAGATATCTTTGGGGATATCTAGCCCCTTTAATCTTAAGTCTTTTTACCTTTCGCTTATGTAGGCTTCGTTCAATTCAAAGTGCTACGGGTGTGCTTTACATCGTAGAGTTTTTTGTTATTGTTGGGGAACTTATCTCCGTTTATTTAATGGCAAAGCATGGGTTGGCCTTATGATGTCCGTTCAGATTACCTGCTCTCATTGTGGCTCTAGCATCGAGGTTCATCCGGATCAGAGTGCTCAAAAAGTTGAGTGTGGCATCTGTCAGCATACGATGGATGTAAAGTTCACACCTGAGCATGAGCAGGGAGTGCTTAAAGAATGTCCTGTTTGTACCAGACAGGATTTTTATAAGCAGAAAGATTTTAATCGCAAAATTGGAGTTGCCTTATTTGTGGTTGCGGCCATTCTCTCAATCTGGACTTATGGGCTCAGCTTGGTCGCTCTTTATTTAGTGGATCTTTTTTTGTTTCGTCGTCTTTCTATGGTGGCAATTTGTTATAAGTGTCGAACCAATTTTCGAACAGTTGCTAACATGTCAGAAATTCGAGACTTTGATCATGAGATGAACGATCGAATTGTTTATTCTGATCACGACTTCAAAGGTAAGCCTCTATCTCATTAGAATTACATAGAGAGCTCGGTAAACTGAATTTGTTTTGATATGGTTTTTTCATCCGCTTATGATATAATTAATCTCGTAATTTTAGTGATTTAACAGGAGTCCTCTTTTATAGAACCCCCGTCTGAGTGTTTCAAATTTAATCCCAGCTTTTTTAAATGGTCTTTAATTTCAGCAATCCCTAGGTACCACGTATGAGTTCTGATCAAGAGTTTTTGGTCTTATTTGTTTCATTGTCCTTATCGGCTTTCTTTTCTGGTTCTGAGGCTGCACTTTTGTCTCTTCCTCATGAGAAAGCAAAGCAAATCGCTGAAGAGCATGGTTTAGATTCTTGGGCCATGAAGCACTGGTTGGAAAAGCCGAATGATATTTTAACTACCATTCTTGTTGGTAATAATTTTGTTAATATCTTGATCGCCTCTCTTTCAACATCAATTGCTCAGAGGTATCTGGCAAATGATGCTCTCGCCATTAGCGTGGGGATCACTACTGTTGGAATTCTTCTTTTTGGGGAAATTGCTCCAAAAACTTTTGGTCGTGGAAAAGCGGAAAAGCTAGCTCCATTTTGTGTTTTAGTATTGATGGGATTTTATTATGCCCTCTATCCAATCGTAAAAATCTTCATGATCATTATTAAGTTTGTACTTGGAGAGAATGCGAACGTGAGAGGTCGCCTCGTAACGAAGGATGATATTGAAGTTATGGTTGAAATGGCCGAAGAAGAAAAGACAATCGATTCGAAGCAAATTGACCTTCTCAACTCTATTCTTGAATTTCCGTCGATTAAAGTTAAAGACATTATGGTTCCTCGAACAAGCATTGAGGCGATAAAAAAAACAAGTAACTTTGAGGACATTATAAGACTTGTAAGAGAAGTGGCCCATAGTCGCTATCCGGTATATCTCGATGATCTTGATGACGTGCTTGGCTTTTTGCATGTTAAGGATCTCGCTTTTGTTAGCCCTGATGAGAGAAAAGTTTTTGATGTGACGAAGTATCTTAAGCCGCCTTTCTTTGTTTACGAACACATGAAAATTCAGGCCGTCTTTGATCATATGAACCGTAAAAAAGTTCACTTAGCTCTTGTAAAAGATGAAAACGGGATCGTCGTAGGGATGCTGACTCTTGAGGATATCATGGAGGAAATCTTTGGTGAAATTCAAGATGAGCACGATGATGAGGAAGATGAAATTCCAGGTGTGAAAAGTGAAGAGGGGGTTCTCGTGCCTTCTACGATTTCCCTCAGAGATCTCTATAATGAATTTGATATTAAGATCCCTTTGAATGACAACTATTCAACTCTCAATGGATTTTTGATGGAGCAGCTTGGGAATAGCTTTCCAAAAAAAGGTCACCTCATCATTTGGGACGGGTATTCTTTTGAACTTATCCGAGTGAAGAATTCTGAGATCAAAGAAGTCAAAATTAAGTCTATTAATGGGGATCATTTAAGACCAGATACTTCTTCCTCTCTTGAGGAACCTACTGAAGTGAATCATCAAAAGGCAGTTGGGGCAAAATAAATAAACAGAGAAAACTCGTCGGAATTAATGGTAAATACTGCCTTATACTTCAAAGGTCTCACAGGGGCTAAAATAAGCCTAGGGTAGGTGTTTATGACTCTTCATTTAAAAAAAATCCTCTTATTGTCGTCTCTGTTTTTAATTTCATCATTCTTCACTTTTAATTATATCTCTTCGCAAAATCAAAAGATGTCTTTGTTGCAAGAATCGATTCCTCTTAAAGATTCCTATAAAGAGATTAATCCTAGGGCCCTCGTTGAGCTAAAGCAGGAGCTTTCTCAAATGGGAGTGATGAGCAAAAAGACTATTCAAGAGCATTTAGAAAACCTCACAAGAACCAAAACCATCCATCGACATGAATCCCAAAATGAAACAAGTTCAATTTCACCTTATCCATTAGTTGTTGCTTGGGCGGGTTTTGCGCTTTTATCGTTATTCATCATGATGAGGCAGGAAAAAAATGGAAGTGAGTTAACTCTCTTATTCAAGAAGACAATGGATGTTGTGGAGTATCCAGTTCTCATGGTGGACTCAGCACTTAATATCTTATGGCAAAATAGAAAAAGCTCTTCACATAACTATAGTGCTTCAAAACTTGAAGAAGTCTTTGATGAGTCACTTGATGGAAGTGAGGTTTCAATTGATTCAAAATTGTATTCTGTTTTAGTCACTGAATTGAAATTAAAAAATGGTCAAAGAAATTACCTTGCTCACCTTGTGCCTAAGGCCGAAATGGCCCGACATGAGAATGTTCAAAATAATCAAAATGTGGAAGCAGAAAGTCTTATTTAATTGGTTTAATGATTACGTCACCCAAAATTTTGGCCCTACAGGAAAGACGGATTTCTTTGTTTTTGATGAATTCTTCACCATGAAGGATTTTAAATTCCTCCCTTAAAGAATCAATCGTATTTTGTTCAATTGCCCCTGGCTTATCAAGTTGGTCCTTACCCTCAAAGACCTCCACTTTACAGGCCCCACAAGAACCCGAAAGACAACCATGAGGAAGTGTGTGTCCACGATCAAAAAGTGAATCATAAAGGATTTCACCCTTGTTCACTTCAAATGTATGATTTGTGTCTTTAATTGACACTATGGGCATAGGATTCTTCCTTGTCAAAACCACGAGGCTTTAAGTAACTTCTTTGCGTTAAGTCTAACCTAAGTCCTTATTCTGGTCATCCTTTAATGGCCAAGGAGCTCAAAATGTTAACACTTGAGAAAATGTATTCTATGGGCCATGAAGAAGTGGTTTTTTTCCAGGATAAATCCTGTGGATTAAAGGCCATTATAGCCATTCACGATACGACCCTTGGTCCTGCCTTGGGTGGAACTCGTATGTGGGATTACGCAAGCGAAGAAGATGCTTTAGTTGACGTTCTTAGGCTTTCAAAAGGGATGACGTATAAAGCTGCTGTTTCAGGATTAAATCTTGGTGGTGGTAAGGCAGTTATAATTGGGGATCCAAAGAAGGATAAGTCAGAAGCACTATTCCGCGCTTTTGGTCGGTTTATTGAGTCACTGAATGGTCGCTACATCACTGCTGAAGATGTGAATACAAGTGTAGATGATATTGAGCATATTTTTGCTGAGACAAATTATGTAACAGGTGTAGCTCAGCAGTATGGTGGATCAGGTAACCCAGCTCCCTATACCGCTCTTGGAGTGTTTCGCGGGATTGAAGCTTCTGTGACAAAAGCTTTTGGGAGCAGAAGTCTTAAAGGCAAAACTGTGGCCATTCAAGGTGTGGGTTCTGTTGGATATGAATTAGCAAAACTTCTTAATGAAGCTGGTGCAAATCTTGTTTATACGGATATTAACGAGCGTGGGATTCAGAAAATGAAAGAGTCATTCACAAATGCTAAATTTGTGACTTCAAATGAAATCTTCTCGGCAGCTTGCGATATCTATGCTCCTTGTGCTCTTGGTGCTTCAGTAAATGATGAAACAATTGCTCAGATGAAATGCAAAATTATTGCTGGTGCCGCAAACAACCAACTTAAAGAAGATCGTCACGGATTAATTGTTAAAGAGAAAGGCATCATCTACGCTCCAGATTATCTCATCAATGCTGGTGGCCTCATGAACGTTTCAATTGAATTCGAAGGATGGGCGGATTCTAAATCTCGTCGCATGATTGATACAATCTACGATAAGACTCTTGAAGTTTTCAGAATCTCTGATGAACAAAATATCCCTGTAAATAAAGCAGCAGATGTTATGGCAGAAAAGAGGATTGAATCCATTCGAAATATCAAAAACGCTTATCTTGGTAAGACGAATTTCAGAATGCCTGGACAGAAGCATCGTCGCGGGTAATT
>CANHJD010000127.1 GCA_947461145.1 Bacteriovoracaceae bacterium | reverse complement strand
GCCGCCAGAAGTCTTGCACTTCTGCGAACATGCTCCATCATAACTTTATCCTGCTTTAATTCTGGAGGAAGAACCTCGCTAGGACAAATCGTCTTGAGAGGCCCTCTCTCAATGAGAAGGGCCAAAATACTGTCTCGAAAATCAAACTTATTTTTATTCCTTCGACACTCGTCACTACAGTACTTAATCTCAGGCCAGTTTTTCTCCCACTTCTTTCGATATTCGATAGTCCGTCCACAACTCGAGCAAATCTTGTTGTCGATTAGTTTGTCTTTCATCGTCACCTAAGTGTTAAGCGAAAGCCTGACCACAACAATAAATTTAACAGTCTCCAAAGAGGTTTAAACCAAGGTCGTACATAGGCCTTAAGTTTAAGAGTGAGCTTATTTCCCTCAAGGAAAAACTCTAATTGAATGGGCCGCACCAATCTGAAACTTATGACGTAAGAGCCATAAAAATAATTAAGGCTCCGATAGTTTGAAGTGACTTCACCAATCGCACCATGAACACTTAAAAATGGGCCATGGTGTATGTTTAGCTCTCCAGTTGAGAACTCCCCCTCTTGTGAATTTCCAGCGAACTCCACTCGATAAGGAAAAAGCTGACTTTGAGTAAAAGTTTCTCGTCGTTGAAGTTTCTTCCAGACAGAAGCGACTTGATCTTCTGAATAATTAAACTCCCGTTCAAACGCATCAATGACGAATCCTCGCGGAGTACTGAGCTGCTGATTCATTGCGCCCTCTCCACTCTCACTCTGGCTTCATCACCTTTAAAAGTTACAAAGTAAAGAATCGGATTACAGCAGACCTCGCAGTCTGTAACCATCTCTTGCTGGCTTCCATCCTCGGGATAAAACTCCATCCAGATTTGCTCTCCACAGAATGGACATTGGACTAAAAAATTCGTTTCCATTATAAATTCCTAATCCTGAAGATCCTTCAAGGTCGCAAACTCAAGCATCTTTTCATGAGTTGCTTCTAAATCAAGCTTTGGTGCAACTCCAGATTTTTTGGCCTCAAGCCAGCGAAGGGCACAGAGGCACCACTTATCTCCGGGTTTAAGGCCCGGGAAATTCCATTCAGGTCTTGGGGTGATAAGATCGTTTCCTCGGCTTTTGGTAAATTCAAGGAACTCTTTGGTCAGAGTTGCGCAGGCGACATGAGTTCCATGGTCTTGAGGGCCCGTGTGACAAAAACCGTCACGATAAAAACCAGTTTTGGGAGAATCACAACACTTTTTAAGGGTTGTACCTAAAACATTTTTAGATGGAAGTGACATATTTTGCGCCATTGCAGACTCAATTAGGAGTGTAAGTAGTAAAAGTCTCATCATATGCATGATCTCACAGGCAAAAAATAAATTGAAGTGGATATAAACTAAACAAATAGAAGTGTTCACATTATTGACACTTAGAGCTTAGACCTGTTCTTTTTTCAAATTTTAAATAAGACAAATGATTCCAGGCAATAATGAGTTCATGAAAATTCGTCTCTTGAGCTTTTTAATATTCATTTTTGCTCTATTTTTAATATTACAACCTAAGGCATTTTCTCAGGATGATATAGATCGTGCAGCATGGGGCTGGATCAGAGTAGATGGCAACCTTGATGACCTAAGCTCAGAGGAATCACGGCAGACAAAGCTCCCCTATAGTATTGAGTGGCAGTATCGACTTAAAAATGATGGTCAGGACTTTTCACAGCTTATTTTAAGACCAATGCTAGGTTATAATCTTGATGAGAACCAGACCCTTTGGGTTGGCTATGCTCTCATCACTCAAGAGCGCCAGGGAGATATCGTAAACGAACAGCGAATCTTTCAAATGATTACATTCAAAGGTAAGGTTCCTACTACTCCAATTGTATATCTTGCCTCAGTAAGGCTGGAAGAAAGAACATTAGAAAATTACGAAGAATTTAATTACCGATTGAGACAAAGCCTTAGACTGGCATTACCACTCGTTGAAAATAAAAACTTCAAATTATCCTTAATATTTCAAGATGAAATCTTTCTTAGACTCAATAAGACTCAATGGACCGGCGACAGTGGCTTTGATCAAAACCGGCTCTATATCGGATTAGAGCATCAAACAAAAATCCGCAATACTCCAATATCTTTTAATGCTGGCTACATGAATGTGTACAGCCCAACAAAAACAACCCATTTGATCAATGTAGGTGTAAAGATAAACATCACACGTGCTCGTCCTCGCAAACATTAAAATCTAAAAACATTAATCGACAAAAACGAACGATTTTATATTTATTATCGATTTGATCTAAGTACCTTTTTAGGGCACTATGCTATCAATAGAAATGTCCAACAAGGTAGGGAAAATATGAAAACGTTAACAAAAGAATTGCAAAACCAGATTAGTCCAGACCTTGCTCTAAAATTACTCAAAGATGGCAACCTTCGTTTCGTGAACAATCTCAAAGTTAACCGAAACTTGCTTCAACAGGTAAATGAAACTTCCGAGTCACAGCATCCATTTGCAGTGGTTATTAGCTGTATGGACTCTAGAACTTCAGCGGAGCTTATTTTCGACCAGGGCCTAGGAGACGTCTTTAGTATTCGAATTGCAGGCAATGTTATAAATGAAGATATTTTGGGAAGCGCTGAATTTGGTTGTAAAGTAGTGGGAGCAAAAATTGTCGTAGTCTTGGGTCATACCAGTTGTGGTGCAATCAAGGGTGCAGTAAATGATGTTGATTTAGGACACTTGCATTTTATAACCCACAAAATTCAACGTTGTATTCCTCAATTGAAGAAAAAGTATCCTAGTGCTTCTGAGAGTGATCTCTGCGCACATGTCACAAAAGAGAATATCGCCTTAGGCGTATCTGATCTAAAATCTCGTTCTTCAATTCTTGAAGAGATGAGTTACAAGGGTGAAATCAAAATTGTGGGCGCACTTTATGATATTACATCTGGTGTCGTTGAATTTATTGATACCTAATACGGAAGGTGATTTGTGATTCATTGTGATAATGTCACTGATGTTTATAAAAAAGATAAGATGTTCCTTTGGCTTCTCTCTGCCTTTAAAGCTGGCTTCATCAACTCAGCTGGTTTTCTCATCACAGGGAAGTTTGTCTCTCACGTGACGGGATTCGGAACTCAGGTCGGCATCGCAATGGGCCACAGTGATTACTTTTTCGGTGGGGAGCTCTTAGTTATCCCCTTTTTTTTCATCTTAGGTGGGGTCATCACATCTATGGTCCTTGAGGCTGGAGCACAAAAAAAAGCTCGCCCACCCTACCACTATATTCAAGGCTTCATTACGGCACTTATTGTTGTGGTGATCCTTATTGGTGAGTGGGGACTCGTTTCAACGACTGAGCAGTTTGATAATGATAATCGTTACCAGTTAATGGAATTCATGGTTATTGCTCTTTTATGTTTAATCTGTGGACTCAAAAATAGTCTCATTACATGGACGACATTTGGAAAAATACGGGTGACTCATTTAACTGGACTTTCAACAGATATCGGTCTGCACTTAGTAGGAACATTCTTTCCAAAGCATAAGAATGTTCGTCTTAAAGAAGCGAGAGAGATTAATGTTCATCGGATTTTAACTTTAATCACCTTTTCAACTGGTGCCCTTATTTCTGCTGTGGTTTTTCCCCACATGGGCTTTAAAGCATTTTACATCGCTTTGACACTATCGGCTTTCATGACCATCTTGAGTATTTATACCAGAGATCACTGAATTTAATCTCTTCGATAGATACCAAAAGATGATTATAAAGAGGGATAAATAGTAGAATTAACAGGTTAATGCAGGTGATATTGGCCAGTTTAGAGGATCATAAAGGAAACTTAAAGGCCAGTCATAATCGTCTAATTTCTATACAGCTCTTTCATAAAATTTATACTGCCATGATAGCTTCATCTAGGAATGGGCTATGATGATTCCATGAATCTTAAATGGCATCGGTTAATGATAATCGCTCTAATACTATTTACTCATAATTTATGGGCACAGAGGTTTTATCATTTTAATATTATTGTTAATGAGCACTCACAAAGTATAAGCACCCAGTTGAGTAAGAATACTTTATTTGAAACGCAAATTCCCCTAATCTCGAATCCTACATCAGGGATTTGGCGTCTAAATGTGAATAGTCCCGACCTGCCATCAAAGATGATTTTATCATTTATTCGAAATGACAAGATTGTAATTAAAATTCAATATAAAGATCCGCTCTTTTCCGCCTTAGACTTTGAGACTCTAAGTTTTGAAGAATTAATTTTATATCTAAATAACGAAGATCAAATGATGAGAAAAAATATCGTAAGGGCACTCGCCAGTTCTCTGCGATTAGATATATTTCAAAAAATGCTAACAGATTTACAAACGAAAGAGTGGATTGGTCTGGAGGTAGATTACTTAATTGGACTCCAGGAAATGTATCAGCAATTTCCAGGAACAGCTGCTCGAAATATTATTCAACTGGCCCATGAGTCGAAAAAATTTGATGAAATTAAAACAACAATTTTATTGATGGGTTTAGGCTTAAAAAATCCCGATGAAATTAGGAGGATGAAAGAATTAATCAAAAATGATGAAACCGTTCATCTTTTTATCGGTGAGCTATTAAGTACTTCTCCTCAAAACACGGTCTTTCAATACTTTTCAAGATGAAAAATGATTTGGATTTGCTTCAAGGTAAGAACTTAAATTACTAAAAAAATCAGAACTAATATCAAAAGAATCAATTAGCGAGCGATAGAAATTACGTGGAAAGGGAATCCCCTTTTTTAAATTTTGCAAATGAATAAGACTATCTCTTGCGATATCTAAGTACTGTAAACTGACTGGACCAAGAGAAGGTCTGGCTTCAAGGATTGTTATGTAATCAATGTTTGATTTTATTAATTCATCTAATGTCATAAATTTTATCTTATTATAATGTTTTCTAGATCACCAATAATAAAGTATTGAGTTCCACCACCATTATGACCATTTAATGGTGCCACTCTACCAGAAAAGATTTGGGTCCCTTTTTTAATTTTATACTCATCTAAATAAAGCATGCGATTTTTTTCAGGTAACGCAAGAAGCGATCTTGCTTGCGAAGAATTAGCTATTTTATCTGGACTGACAAATCTTCCAAGCATCCTTGCATCAGCATCATTATTATGCCAACGATAGACAATTTTATCCTCTTGAAGAATTTCCATCTTGAGATCTTTTAATTCAAATGAGCGGATAAGACTCTTCTTTTCAGAAGATTCTATATTTGTATCTTTTAAAGAGCGATAGAACTCTTTAACTGTTTCATAGCTTGAATTTTTAGCTAATTCACCTTTCTTAGCTACATCAATGCCGGTTTCTTCAATGACTTTTCTTGATTCTTCTAAAAGAGCAGTATTTTGAGGATTATCTATTTCACTGAACAAGCTATCAAAGGCACTTCCAAGGGTTGAGAGTCCATGGCCAGCCATCGAAATTCCGGCCAAGGCTGCACCTGCCGTTGATGGGAGTGCCAGTGTACTTAATCCGCCAGTGCCAGGTGCTGCTCCAGCGAGTGCGAGAGTCATCCCGCCGCCGCCAAGGGCCATCATTGCACCACTCATAAATTCATAGGCACCAATTAAGGCAGAAGTGGTGTCACCTAAAAGCTGGCCTGTGCGGCACCATTGGTTTGAGCATTTTGAATCAATCGAATAGAGAAAACTAACGGGGTTAAAGTGATTTGCAATAGCGGCACTAAAACCACGCTGGAATTCATTTGAGCGAAGAAGCCATTTCATGGCCTCAATAGTCAAAGAAGAATTGTTGTTAAGTACACCTTGCGCAAGATTAGACAAAGCATCTAGGTCTTCAGTTGGAGCGTAGAGGCGATTAAATTGCCGCAATTCAATAACGTTTTTAGAAAAAATTGCCGAATTATAATTTTCGTTAGCTCCTAATTGAGCATAACGAAGATTTTGAGATTCACGATAAATTTTTAAAGCATCTTTTTCCTTAGGATCATTTACATCAAATGAAATATCTGAATCTAATATTTCAGATTTAAAAGTCGGATTATAAATATTGGCAGCAAGGTCACTTTCAAACTTTAAGTTTGCTGTCACTTGCTTTTTTATAAAGGGATTATTAAAAGATGAATAGGGACTATATTGCACTTGAGGTCTTAAGTTAGTATTAACAACTAATCTTTGAACAATTCTATTTTGGGCTTCTTTTATAGAGTCACGATGAACTCTTAAACCACTGAGAGAAGTGGCAAGCGATTGATTAAAAGCCGCTGAGAAATCATTTGATTGAATCTCTACTCTACCATTATCATGAAAGAGAACTCTTCCCTGCCCAGATTCAAGCCTAATTTCAAACGCAAGCTCATTTTGGGCAAATGACATTAGAGGCAAGGAAAGTAAAATACCGAGAATTATCTTAATCATTTTTTGCCTCAAGCTTTGAAATGACTTGCTCATACGAAGTTAAAAAATCAATTTCTTCAGGATTTAATTGAGGGTGAAAAAGTCGATAATTCTCAATCAAAATCCGCATTGAATGAATCGACATTTGTTTTTCATAAAAAGTAGTTTTCTCAAAATAGTCTAAAACATGTTTCGTGAAGGATTCCTTAAGATGATTTAAATCCTTAATTTGTTGAAAAATTGAAACAAAAACAGACTCATTCTGATTCATACCATCACGACGATGAGATATTATCTGGGTAAGGGCAAGCTCAATATTTGTGGTAAAATTATCAAGCGATTCCATAACTTGATTCCAATTTTGGAAGTACTCTTGATTCTGGTCAAAAATAGTAACAGCGTCCCTAATCGCCTTAGCTTTTACGAAACGATAGAAGTTGTCTTTGGTTTTAAAAAATGAATTCTGATCGATGGTACCTAATGCGTTGATCTCCTCAAGCACTGTTAAAAGATTTTTTTTACCCTCAACCGAATTTATATCAAGAATAAGTGGTCTTAACTCTAAATAGGCGCGCTCAAGCTCATTGCAAAATGGAGTATAATATTTCTTAATATTAATTTCATATTTCAATGCTTGAAATAAATCTTGATTGGCCGCTGCGAGCTTCTCCATTTCTCGCATATTCTTGCTCATATCAATCATTCCCCAAGATATTTCAATAAGGAGGGGCAGCCCAACT
>CANHJD010000126.1 GCA_947461145.1 Bacteriovoracaceae bacterium | reverse complement strand
CCTGCACTATCGGACATAACTGACCCACCAAGCGCATTGCAATCGTGTTTGGTATGTTTTGCATTCACTAGACCAATCCCTGAAACCGGGACGTTTGGTGTACACAGAGTTGTAGTTCCTCCAGTCATGGTTTCACCATAAAATTTCTTTTCAAAATCACAGAGCTTAGTTTGTAGCTTTGCAACTCCATCACCAATGGCACAGATTTTAGAAGCTTCGTTATAAACTCCCCCTAAAGTGCCACAAGCAATTTTAGCCGTTTGATCATTAAGGTTACACTTTTGAGTGGCATCATCAAAAGTGCCGCCCATATTGATACAAGAGAGTTTTGAGACTGCAGAGACATCAACTCCACCATCGCCTTCCGATTGGCAAAAGTTAATTTTGTTATAGCCTGCAACAGTACAGTCCTGACAAACAGCGTACCACTTTCCAGCTGGCCATTCTGTAGGGGCTTCAATCAGTTTTTTACCAAGGCCCGAGCATTTAGACATCACGCCTGCAAAACTAGTTGCCGTGATGTAGTCCTTGTTGCAAAGATTGGCACTTAATGTAATTTCTTTTTTCACAACTCTTGCACCTAGATGACCTGACTTAGGCTTTCTAAAATATACTTCAAGAGTCGCGATACCTTGAGAGCCATCTGTCCCATTAGCATCTACTTTGCTCACCCTCATCGATTCCACAACAACTTTCGTATTTTCTATTCCAGCAGCCACTGGATTGAACTTACTTACTGGTGCTTTTACTCCAGTGACCTTATTCACTTGTTTGATAAAAAAAACGGAGTTTCCTGCCTTTTTATCTCTCAAGCTCTCTTCACAATTATTTGCACTGGCCAAGATATCAGACATTTCTCTGGTCATCATCGAGATTTCATCTTTGCTTTCAATATTTTTTGCAGCTTTATTGGAATTTTCCATGAGCTTAATCACACCCAAAGAAAGCGCCCCGAGAAGGCCCATCGCAACCATGATTTCAGCTAGAGAAAAACCTTGAGACGATCTAAAGAAGTTTTGAATTTTCATAAAAGTATCATATCCTACTTAAAAGGTTTTATTACCATAAACTAAAATAATCATGGCCTTATAATCCCAATTGCGAAAATTTAGTGCCAACAATATACTTAAGTATAAGACAAGTTCCTGAATTTTTATAAATCGTTTTAGGATATTATGCTTTTTAGTATCTCCATTGATGGTGGCCAACCAAAGACTGTCTCGATTGATCAGGAGATCTTCACCATTGGGCGCTCACCAAGGGCTTCACTCCAAATTGAAAACGAGTGTATAAGCCGCATTCATGTGCAAATCCGCAAAAACGAAAACGGTGTACTTTTTATTACTGATCTTGGCAGCTCCAATGGAACCTTTGTAAACAATGAAAAACTCAACTCAAATGAAGAGGTTCAGTGGCATACCTTTTTTCCACTTAATTTAAGCCAAAAAATTTTAATTACTCTTATTTCCGCATCTCAGGAAACAATCCAAGATATTTCTGACAATAAAGCTTCTTTTAGAGAGGAGCCGAAGGACCTAAGAGATAGAACTTCAAGAACAAAAACAGCTACAATTGCTAAAAAAATGCCGCCTCCGACTTCAAAAAAGAAGTCTGAAAAAAACCCCTTACTTATTCCAATCGTTTTAACTCTTGGAATGGGTTATTTCCTGTATGATCACTATAGCAATAAAGAATATGAAACCACAGATCTCTCTGCCACAGAGCAACCTCCCGCACCCAAAGTTTCTACTGAGCTTTCTTCTAAAGCTTTGCCACTTGTTTCGCAAAATAAGTGCCTTTCAGAGGGGGAAAAAAATTACTGCAACTATATGAAAATGGAGCCCGAGAGGTTTGAAGGAATACTAAACGTTGAAAATAATTTTTATATTTTTTTAAATTTTGATCATCGTTTAAAAAATGTTCTTTTTGATCCTTCCTTTACATTTGCCGACAAAAAAGAACAGGTAACCTATCTTATGGTCTTTTTTGTTTTTGCTGATGTGACTCGAAACTTTATCCAGCCTTTAAATGTAAAAGAAATTATTATTGTCGATAGTTCATCTGCTCCATCAAAGATTAATCAGGTTCTTAAAATTGGGCATTCAGAACTCTATAAACTCTCCACAACCGACATTGAAACGATTAAGGCCATGATCCTAAAAAAAGATTTTACCCTCTTTAAAAACGTCATCGCTCCAATTATTCAAGTGGAATCTGCCTACTAATTGAGGCAGTCAAAGTTTTAACAAATGAATAATCTTAAAACGTTACACTTAAATCTTCATTATTTAACCATCTCTAACGATAATAGCTATAGGAATTAAAACACAATCAAGGTGAGAGTGATGAAAAAAATTAGAACACTAGTCTTTGCCTCTACTGCACTCATAGCACTTGAGTCTTTTGCCATGCAGGTCCAGACTAACAATACATCAACAACAACAACAACAACTTCCGGCACCACTGGCGGATGCCCTGGAGGTGTTAGTGACTGTAGCCCAGCTCCAACACCAACGATCCCAACTCCAAGCAAGGATACCGCTTTTAATATTGCCCCTGTTGCTCCCACTCAGTTTGGCGTGAAGGATGTTGAAATTACAGCAGATGGTCAATGTAGGGTTGGTGCTGACGTAGGTCCCTACTCAAAGAGCCCATGTGAAAAGATTTATGGAGCTAAGAATGCAGCTAGCTCTTCCAGCTCATCTTCTTCCTCGTCAGATACTAGTTATCTTCTTAGATCAGAATAGAATTTGATGTTTCATTGAAATAAAAAAATGTCCCACTTTAAGTGGGACTTTTTTTATTTATTCGAATTTTATCTACAACAGGTGTAAAGCCTTCCACTTACAACACCGGGCTCAGTTTTAACTGTAGTTGAAATATTAGAACAGCTATGGGAGGTTTTTTCAAAACAGCCTGCAGGAGGGCACTTAGTACATGTATTAATTGCATTGGGTAGATCACAACCTTCATTAGCATTTCGAGTCGTAAGAGAACAATTTCTGGAGTCTGAGCCGTACTTACTATAGTTAAGATTACAAAGCACAGTTGCTGTCGTTGGCAAACCTATAGCATTTTTTTTCCAAATTCTCGTGTAGCCGGCAATACATTTTCTATTATATTCGTTGTAGGGCACCTGACCATCGGCTTGTACAATAAAGCTGCTTCCTTGTTTAGTATAAGGAGCTCTACATTCTGCCATGATGACACATTCGGGAAGTTTCTTATCGATTAAGGAATTTATGTAGGCAGTAAGATCTTTTTTAGGCATGTCAAATTGACAATAGCCAGTAGCAGAGTCTAGAAGTCCTCCTATTGCGTAACAGCTATCTTCTGCAATTTTGTCCTTTAAACTACACTCAGAGGTGACGTCATCAAACGTTCCCCCCATATTATAGCAGTTAATTTTACTCATGTTTCCTACGTCAAGACCGCCACTTCCTCCACGGGCCTGGCAGGAATAGATTGTCTTTGAACTTGCAACTGAACAATCCTGACATGCGGCCCAATATGTTGCGCCCCACTTATTTGGCCCATCAACTATTTTACCTGTGCAAAGCTTTAAAAGTTCTTTGAGATCTGCATGCTCAATGATTTTTTTCTGACAAAGATTAGCATTCAACAGAATATCTTTTTTTATTTGCTTTCCACCAAAAACATTTGAAGGTTTACTAAAAGTGACCTCAAGAGCAGCAAGTCCTGTAGATCCGTCTCCGCCATTTAAATCCACTTCCTTCACTCTCATAGAAGTGATTTGAATCTTATTAGAAGTTCCCGATGATACAGTAAACTTTGCTACGGCTTGATTATTAATAATCTGGTAAATGATGGGAATGTTGCTGTTGATAGTCTTCTCTCCGAGAGTTTCCTCACAGTTATTTTGACTATTAAGCACATCCGTTATTTGCCGCTCCATTTGAAGAATATCATCCTTAATTTCTATGGTTTTAGAGGCTTTATTTGCATTATCCGTGAGCCTCATCACCCCTAGGGATATGGCCCCTAAAAGACCCATGGCAACCATGACCTCAACAATTGTAAAACCTGATGCTGACTTAAAAATGTTTTTTGTTTTCATATGAATATATTATCTGCCTCTAGGAAAATTGGAATAGTTTTCTCGGGGTTGCTGTTAAATACAATAGGTTAAAAGGGATAAGATTAACTAAAAGTCGCCAACTATTTGAGCCAGATGGTGAGAGAAGTGAAGTTGACCAAATTCTAACAAAAACAGACAGTTAATTCTCTCTTTTTAATCTTCAAACCTCTCTACTTTCTTTAAGTTCATTCCGAAGAGATAATAAGATTAATGAAGCAACTGATATATTCATACGAGGTTAAAATGAAAAATATAAAAATGATTTTAGTTACTGTCACAATGGTAATCTCAGTTCATGCGAGTGCCATAAACTCAGCAACTTCTATCTCAACGAGTTGGAGTGAACCCGCAGGATCACAAATAGCACTTCCTAAGACTTACACTACGACTACAACCACGACCACAACAAATGCCACACCTCTGGTCAGTACAGTTCCTCAATTTAATGTAAAAGATGTAAAAGTCACGGCCGATGGAAAATGCCAAATTATAAAAAATGGGTCCGTTGTGAAGACGGATGTTTACTCTGGAAGTCCATGCCAAAAAATCTATGGAACATCCCTGCAAGCGGCTAGCTCAACTACGGCGTCTGATCCTATGGTTCTACCTGAGCTCTATCGAGACCCTGATTTTAGCACCCTTCAGGAGTACAATGTTTACCAGGGTCAAGGATATCAACAATATTAATTTAATTTTAGTCCACCTAGGGATTCACATAATCCCTAGGCATGTCTTTTTCGAACGTCGCCATTTCATCAAAATATAAATCGTATTGCTTATTGTAAGCTCCAACGACTTCAGGAATAGTGATAAAGTAGAAGTTCTCAAAATTTTTCGAAAAAGCAGCTGTTGTAAAATTTCCGGCCCCGTTAAAAACTGCGCCACCAGATTTGAAAGTAAAGATCATAAATTTATTATGCTGCAACTGATAGACATTTTGATTGGTTTGGAGAAACTTCGTATTCATCCCTGGGAGGATTAAATCCCGATAAATTTTAAAAGCTTCAAAGCTTGTATTGCGTCCCACATTTTGATGACGCTTATAAGACCAATAAATGTCATCATCGAGAATAAACTTAATCGGTGTTTTTTCTGCCAGAAGTGTTTTGAATAAATCCGCTAGCTGCCCTGAAAATCGATGAGACATCGCTTCTACAAGTGTTGCCTTTTTTCCAGCTTCCGTCACTTTCGCCAAGGCCAGTGGACCATCTACTGGTGAGAAAAAGATCTGAATATCTTGCTCTGGTTGTGCAGTGATCTTGCCTCTGCATTCATTTAATGATTTCGTGAAATTTGCCTTGGTATCACCAGAAGTAATCATCGATTCAATGACACATTTGTGGGCCTGAGCAAAATAAGAAGTCCCAGAAGTGGTGACGAAGTTCCAATTTTCATGGTTTATACTTGTTCCACCTGTCATATTGCCTGAGGAGAATAACACTTTCGTCGTTCTTGATCCTGGGTTTACAATTAGAATTTTATTATGAGCATAGCCGAGGCCTGAGGTGCTCCCACGATAAGTAGTATTAACAAGCGTAGGATTTCCACATTTTTTTAAAGCTTCTGCTTCTTTATTGAGAGAGGGATTTTTTCCATCTTCACCCCCATCTAAAACAATTGAAAGCTTCACACCCTTTGCAACAGCCAAACAAAGCGCCTTTGAAATATTCTTTGAATTAAAGCTCAGGTAAGCAAGATAAAGTTCTTTGGTTTCCTTATCTGATATCCACTCAACAATTCTGTACTGAGGGGAATTGGACCTTGCCACAGAGGCTGCCTCGTCGGCGGGTTTACAATAAACATTCTTTGGTTTTGATTCAAGTATCTTTCCATTTTCTGAGATGACGGGAGATTCATATGAATATGTTTCACAGACGGGATTTGTGAAAAGCGCTTCAAACTTGTATGGATTATAGTCAGAGAGCTTAATTGCCCAACTGTTGAAAGATAAGGTGCACAGAAGAAGAACCGACATCTTTTTCATTTTTTACTCCATTTAATTTCGAAGCCGATTGGTAACTGATTGAAGTACGAATGTAAAAAAGGAAGTCTATGATTCAGCAAATTTTACTTATCCTTCCCGCCTAATCCAAGGGTTTTCATCTCTTTAAGGATCGTATAATCAAGGCTTTACCAAAATTATTCAGCATACCCCAGCAGTCTGAGAACATCTGGTTGAGTCTATCTATCTTTCTGAATTTAAACGTCCTGCTAGTCCATGAAAACTCGTAATAACCCTCTTCTCAATATCCTCACCGTTTGATAAATCAAACAAGTCGCTTAAAAGGGGATTTTTTATGAAATATTTCGTACTTGCTTTAGCACTTTTGGCCAATTCTTCAGCTTGGGCCCGTCAATATATTCAATGCTCAATTCTCGGTGAGACAACTGATGTAGCCGTTGTAAATCTTGAAACAAATAAAACTGGAACTTTATTTCTTTCATCTGGGATGCAAAATCCGGAAGATGAACGAATCCTTTTAAAAATCGAGTTCGACAAAAAAGAAAATGGCCTTGATGTATTTAAGGTCCTTAATGCCAACACAGAGGCGAGTGTTTCTGTCCCAAGCGAAGTCGTAGGAAAATCTTCAGA
The DNA here is from genome assembly GCA_947461145.1 of Bacteriovoracaceae bacterium. GTDB lineage: Bacteria > Bdellovibrionota > Bacteriovoracia > Bacteriovoracales > Bacteriovoracaceae > Peredibacter. The sequence goes on along the minus strand of CANHJD010000126.1, from coordinate 472 downwards.
TTCATTAGTGATTCATCTGGCCTATGGAAATCTTCAATTTGATTACAGTTGTTTTGCTAGAATCTATAATGACTAAAAAATTAATTCTTATTTTTCTTAGCATTTGGTGGGGTACGACTGTTCTGGTTGATTTTGCTATTGTCCCTACGGTGTTTCAGGTTATTGAAAATTTTTTCAATGCTGGCGAATTAGGTATGGCGCTTTTTACGAAGGTGAATAGGTTTGAAATCTTTTTATCTTCACTCATTATTGGATTAAGTTCTCTTAATTTTAAAAGATCTAAAAGATTTCTCATTGAATACTTTTTAATGCTTACTGCAGGTCTGATCGTTTTAACTTACTTCTCTTACCTCACCCCGAAAATCTCTGAGCTGACTCTGTTGTGGAAAAAGGCAGACTCTCTGGGCCTTGTGGGAATTGCCGGAATTAGTGATATCCAACAAGAGCATCAGCTTTATCATCGTGTCTATGT
>CANHJD010000125.1 GCA_947461145.1 Bacteriovoracaceae bacterium | reverse complement strand
TTGAAACTGGGAGATAATAGAGCCGTTTTGGATAGATCTATTGAAGCCCTGAAGATTTCAGAAACAGAAAATGATTTTCTTTCTTTCTTGTATTGTCGTGCGGAAGCCCTTATTAAGTTATATCACACGAAGGAAGCAAAATCAGTTCTCAAACAAATTTTGAAAATTGATCAGAACTATAGGCTTGCGAAAGAAAGATTGGAAAGACTAGATGCGATTTAAAGGTGTATTGAGCGCATTTATTATTCTACTTTTTGTAAGCGGTGGAGCTTTGATAAGCTTCATTCAGACAAAAAAGTTTGGCCGAGTGGCTTCAAAAGTTGTTTCTGATATCGCCAAAAGAAGATATGCAACAAATATAAATTTTGAAAGTTTAGATTTCAGCTTCTTCCCGCCAGGGCTTGAAGTTAATAAAGTTAGAGTGCAAAAAAAATTAGATTCAAAGGATGAGTTTTTCACAGAACTTGGAAAAATAGGATTCTACATTGGTTTAGTTGAATTTGAAGAAAAGAGAATTTCTATTGGTGAGATACTAATATCTGATTCTGTTATTAATTATAGTTATGAAGAAAAAGAAGAAGAACCAATTGAAAAAATCCAAACTGAAACAATTGATAAAATCTTTAATTTTCAAAATAAGCTGCCAATTAGAATTGATAAGCTCCAAATAGAAAATGCAAAATTTATCTTCAATTATGAAGTTGTAGAGGCTAAACGTTTAAAAATATTGAAGCAAGGTCAAAGTTTTTTGACAAGATTTCAATTGGCGAACTTAAAACCCCTTAAAGAAAAAGAATATAATATAGACGAAATCTGGGGTGATATCGAGATAGATAAAAAAAATATTAAAGTTCAAAGGATTAAAATTCAACATAATGTCCATACTTTGCTTGTAAAAGGGAAAATAAATAATTGGCCTCTTCTAAAAAAATCGAACGTTAAACTTGCTGGAGAATCTTCCCTGCATCTAGCTAATTTAAAAGATGATATTCGCCTACCCGAATTGATAAGATTTCAAAGCGGATATGCCCATCTTAGTTTTCAAACGGAGATAAAAGACCAGAAAATTTCGGGTAAAATTGATGCCTCAATTAATGACATTAATTCAGGCGTTTTGGATGCAACTCAAATAATTGGCAGTGCCAAAGTTCAAGATGATCTGCTCTCTATAACAAATTTAAGTGTAGTGAAAGAAAATCAAAAATTAGTTATCCAGGATTTGTTAAATATCTATGACTTCAAAAACAATCGCCTATCTAGTACGCCAATAAATATAAGCCTTAATCAATATGAGTTAGAAGGTCTTCTGAAGGCGATTCCTTCTTTGAGTATGTTAAAAGGCCTCGCAACGGGTGATATTTCTTTGAAAGTTGATAAGAAAGATATGGACATCAAATTCGGCGATGGATTTATTCTAACAGACTTTCGACTTATAGTAGGGAAAAATAATCCTTTTAAGATCATGAATATCAAGAAAACTAAACTTGATCAGACGTCAATAAGGCTAATTAAAGACGTATTTATTCTTACTACCAAGCTAGAAACAAAGAACTCCAGAATCAGTCTGAATGGCTTTGCAAATCCCAATGAAATTTCATTTACTACAAATGATTCTTACATTGATTTTGAAGATTTTGGAAACTTAGTCAGTTTAGATATTAAAGGGAAAGGCCCTTTGGATATAAAACTCTTTGGAAAAACCAACGATATAACATTAAATTTAAGCGGGAAAACTGAAGGTTTTGGATTGCTTGGCTACAAGCTTGGTAATTCACAAGAGGATATATCAGTCAATTTATCAAAGTCTAATGTGGTCATTCATAAATTAGAATCTCAATATAAAGCTACCCCTATCTCTGGTTCTGGTATTATCAATTATAATAATCAAGACATTAATCTGGAAATTTTAACTAAAAAAGCAAAGTACCAAGACCTGAAAGAAGTTCTTAGTCCGATATTTGATAAGTTAAATTTTTTACCTGAAGACATGGATTTAACTGCGCAAATTAAGACGAATATTTCAGGGAAAACAAATCTTAATGATTTGAAAATAAAGTCAAAAATAAGATTTCTTGATTTATTTGCCTACGGAGAAGCCTTAAGTAGTGGTGAGTTTGAACTAAGTCTTATTGATCAAAATTTTTTAATTAGTAACTTTAAAGCTATCAAAGGTAAGGGATCTATTCTTGGTAATTTCTCATATCATCTTAAAAAGAGCAGGATGGGTCTCGATTTTAATTTGAGTGACCTTTCACTTCAAGGATTTAATTTTGTTAAAAAACATAAATTAAACTTGAGTGGTGTTTTGAGTGGTTCAGTTGGTGGAGGTGGTATTGATAAAAACTATTCAATTAATATTTTGTCAAAACTATCAAATACAAAATCACAAGAGTATGAATTTCCAGACAGTGTTTTACTGGCAAAATTTACACCAGAATCACTCTCTGGTTCATTTAATCTTCTCGGCGATATCTTAGATTCAAATTTTATTATTTATAGAAGGAAAGATGAGCTTTCCAAACTTAAAATAAGATTGAATGCTCCTAACCTAAAGCCATTTGCCTCAGCAATACTAGGCCAGCATGTTGAAGCTGAGGATTTTACTGGTAGCTTAAAGTTTAGTATTGATTCAAGTTTTCGGGGCGACTTAAAGTCATTAAGTTTTCTAGGGAATCTAGAGGATCTTACCTTTAATCATGATAGCTTCAAGGTTAATTATAAATCAACCTCTCCTCAGTTTATCATTGAAGGAAACCAAATAAAAAAATGGAATCTTTCTATCCAGGAACAAGATTTGTTTTTACAGACAAAAGGAAGAGGTAGTTTGTCTGAGGGTTATTCTTTGATAAACGATTTGCACTTCAATTCTAAGGTCCTTGAAATACTTTCCGCGAGTGTCTTATCTTCTGAAGGATTTATTAGAAATCTAATTAAACTCGAAGGGAAAGGGGAGAAGTTGCAATTTCATGCAATTTCTAAGGCTCAGGACTTAAATTTAACTCTTGAAATGATTCCATTCCCTTTGAATAATTTAAGCTACTCCCTTGATTTCTCAAATAATCGTCTTGTCCTACAGGAATTAAAAACAAGTCTTGAAAATGGTTCTGCCTCCCTGAGAGGTGATGTGTTTTTTGATAATGAGAATCCTGATATAAATATTAAATACATACTTGATAAAGCTGAAATACCGATTCTAGGCAAATCATTTCTGAATGTTTCTGGAGAAGGTGTCATTATTGGGAACGATCCACCTTACAATATTGGTGGAGAGATTGCTATTAATAAGGCGCAGATCATTAATGAGCTTACAGACTTCTCGGCAAAAACTAATGCCCTTTCAAATGTTCGCTTTTTACCACCAAGTCAAGAGTCGCCCGTGGGAAAACTGATAAATTTAAATATCAATGTTAAAACAGAAAACCCAATTCGAATCACAAACTCACTCATGGATATAAGTCTCGGTGGAGAGGTGATGCTTACTGGAAGCCCTACAAGACCCAAAGGGGATGGAAATCTCCATACCTTTCCCAATTCATCGCGCGTATTTTTTAAAAATAATGAATATTTTATAACTAATGCAGATTTGAATTTTAATCATAAAAAGGACATTTCAAATCCTGACTTTGATATTACGGCACTTACCTTTATTTCTTCCTACAAAATTAATGCGAAGGCCTACGGTGATCTTGAAAGATTTAATTTCGATTTAACCTCCGATCCCTCTCTGCCCAGAAATTCGATTCTCTCATTGATCGCTTTTGGCTATTCCGATGAAATACAAAATAGCCTTACTCAGCAGCAGCAGCAAAATTTGACTCAAGTTGGTATGGGATCATTTGTTTTTGATCGATTTAAAATTAGCGATATTTTGAATAAACAATTTGGCCTCCAAGTGAATCTAGGAACCGTTTTTGAGCAGTCCCAGACAGCGAGTTTGTTATCAGGAAGAAGTCAAGATGGGCAAGGTGCTCTAGGAAGAACAAGAACTGCGACAAAAATAGAATTAAAAAAGAGATTAGATGAAGCCCTTAATCTATCCGTTTCAAGCACAATGGGAGGAAGTATCGGCCAGAGGCAAAGTATGAACCTTAATTATAGCGTAAATAAGAAGGTTCAGCTTGAGGGCGTTTATGAGATGAGAACTAATGACGAAGGTCAAGAGGATGTTATCTCGACTTCAATTGGGGGAGATTTAAAATTTAGGTGGACTTTTAAATGAAGTTATTTCTTTTGATCCTTATTTATATCCTAAATATATCTGTTGCTTTCAGCAAAGACTTTTCCATTTCGGAAGTCATCGTCAATTGTGCTGAATCTGAACTTTGCTCAAATCGAAAACAAAGATTTAATAATTTATCTGGTGACTATAGAAGTTTATTGCACCTAAAGGATATTTTGAGAGTGCTGGCTTCAGATGGTGGCTATCAATCTCTAAGTTATAAAATTTCATCTTTCGAAGGTAAGAGACAGTTAGTTGTAGATATTAAACTGAAGCCGATTATCAAAGAAATTAATATCGGTACGGTAGACATTAATTTGCCAATGGATCCTTCTCAGCTTTTAAGTATAAAAGAAGGTGAGTTTTTTGAGACTGAAGATTTAAAACAAGACCTTTCCACAATGCAAAAAAAATTAGAATCGATGGGATATCCGGAAAACTCATATGAATTAAGAGTTAGTGAAAATAAAGATAAAGTAAATATCACTATCCAATTAAGACTTGGGAAGCCCAGGATCTTTAAGAGAATAAAAACTGATTCAAAGTCTGCTTTTGTAAATGATTTTATTACCAGAAAATTTTATAATTTTTATAACAAACCTTTTGAGTTTACTAAATTTAAACTTTTTCTAGATGAAGCTCAAAAGGAACTATTCAACTATGGCTACTACCTTATAAATTTGGACTTTGTTCCTAAAATAAATAAATTCAGGGTCTCTCTTGATATCAAGGTTACACAAGATAAGCTTTTCGCTTTTGATTTGCGCAATTTAGTTCGAGAAAATCCTGAGGCTGTACATGCTTTAATCAAAGATCTCTTCCGTAAGTACAAAAGACCTTTGACTGAGTCTGTTTTAAAACAATCTCTTATTGAGCATTATAGAAAAAAAGCTTTATTGGACGTTCATTTCAAAATTATTCAAGAGAGCTTTAAAAATAAGTATATGGAAAAGGTTTCACTTTATCGAATCTATTTTGATGAAGGTGAGAAAACAGTCCTTAATAAGATAAGTTTTCTTGGAAATTCTTTTTTTAGCAAGAATGAACTGAATTCAATGTTTCGTGACGAAGCTTTTGAATTGGCAAGATACCATTTTTACGATGAAGAGTATCTTAATTACTTTGTTGGTTTATTAAAGTCTAAATATATTGCACAAGGATTTGTTCAGGCAAAAATTACGGGACCAGTTAAAATAATTGATTCTGATAAACATGAAGCGAGTGTTGAGTATATTATTCAGGAAGGTCAAAGAGCATTTGTTCGATCTTTATCTTTTGAAGGTTTACCTTCCGGTCTTGAAGAAAAAGTTCATAAGGGATTGGCCAATCACATTGGAACTCATTTTGATCCAGTTGCGTTATCAGAAGACCTTAAATTTGTAACGAATACGTTGCAAGAGGAAGGTTATTTTTATGCTGAGGTAGCAAACGCCACAGACGAGAGTCTCGTTCATTACTCAAAAACTGGAACTGATGTTGATCTACATTATAATATTAATGCCGGACCTCAATTGAGGTTAAACAGGGTTATCTATCTCGGCAATAATAAAACTCGCAGAAGAGTGCTCTCAAAGAAATTAATGATTGAAAAGGGTGATCTCATAACACCTAACAAAACTAAGGATTTCGAATCAAGCCTTTCTTCTACAGGTCTATTTACCTCTGTTACAGTAATCCCTTTAAAGCATACATCAAAAACGAATACTGCTACTGATCTCATTGTTAAATTGATTGAGAGAGATTATGGACTCGTTGAGCTTGCTCCAGGTTTTAGAACTGATTTAGGTGCAAAACTAACTGCGACGGCTTCCTATATAAATATTGGGGGAATGAATAGATCCCTGACTCTAAGAAGTCAGATTAATCAGCGCTTAAACTATCAGACTTTTGATCCAAGAAGAAGAAAAGAGCGACGTCAATTAGTAGAACATAATGAAACCCTTACTTATACCCAGGGTGATATCTTTGACACTTTAATTACTTCCTCTACCGGTATGTCCTATCAACGTAAGCGTTTTTATTCTTTCGACGCTGAAATTTTCAGGATCAATAATACTTTTAGTTGGGATCTTACTAAAAAACTCTCATCTTCGGTCCGTTATCAATATGAGGCTATTACTCAGTCTGATGCAACTGAATTAAGAGATAATGATAGTTTTAAGATTGGAGCGATTACTCCGAGCCTTACTTATGATCTTAGAAATAGTCCGGTCAATCCTATTAAAGGAGCCTTCTTTAATATGTCCTGTGAGTTTGCCAATCCATATTTTCTTTCACAGAAAGAAAAAGAGCTCACTATTAATTACTATAAACTTATTTCTCGAAATCGTTTTTATCTCCCTTACAAGTATGGAACTGTAGCAGTCTCCATGGTGGCAGGTGTTCAGGAGAACTTGGCCAATGAAACGATTAATGTCGATGGAGTCAATCAGAGTACGGGGTACATTCCAAATATTAAGGTTTTCCGCCTTACAGGTATGGATATAGTTAGAGGTTTTAATGACGAGGAAATTAACCGGGTAGCTGGAGATAATAAAGACGATATCTCCGAGGTTAAAATTCAAGAGCGCGCTTATCTCGCTAATTTTAAGGTAGAACCCCGGTACTTTATTAATGACACACTTATGGCGGGCCTATTTTATGATGCGGGGCGCGTCTTTGTAAACCAAGTGGATATGGCCCAATTAAGAGATTCTGTGGGTTTAACCTTCAAAATTCTTACACCGGTTGGAACCTTAGATTTCGATTATGGGATAAAACTCTTGAGAGAAAGGAATAAGGATGGTAGCTTAGAGGACCCCGGACGCTTCCACGTGTCAATTGGCTTCTTTTAATCCCCCGAATTTTAGAAGAGCCTGATGTATTCCCGCTGGCCCTTAGCAAGCTGGCTTAGAGACTACTCTTGACGTAAGGCCCAGCGTTATTTATAAGGGATAAAATTTTTTTATTAATGGAAGGTTGATTATGATCAAGCAAAGTTCGTATGCGATCACTAAAGCCGAGATGGCGAATAAAAAGTGGTACGTAGTAGACGCAACAGATATGGTTGTGGGTCGTTTA
>CANHJD010000124.1 GCA_947461145.1 Bacteriovoracaceae bacterium | reverse complement strand
GAGCCTCAGTTCGATTGTAACTGGATGCGGGATCCTGAGCATATTCCTAGAGATTAGTGACTGATCCCTTTTCAAAAGGTCTGATTCTTTGTTAGAGTCAGACATACTTTTGGAAGGTTTTAAATGGATGACTCGCTACGTCTAAAATTATCAGATTATAAGCCACAGTTCGCTCAAGTGAAAGAAACTCTCGAAACCATACGGAGGTCGCTTTGACGTCGAACGTAAGAAAAATCGAATCAAAGAAATTTCTGAATTAGAGGCCCTTGATGGCTTCTGGAATGACACTCAAAACGCCTCAAAAATTCAAAAAGAAAAATCTATTTTGGAAAGTACTGTTGGTGGTTACACCTTCGTTAAAAATCTTTCTGATGATTTTGAAGTTTTATTAGAGATGGGTGAAGCAGGCGACGATGCTTCAGTCGTCGAGGCCCTTGATCTGTTTCCAAAACTTCAAACAGCTCTTGCGGAAGCCGAACAAAAAGCACTTCTCTCAGGTGAGACTGATGTAAATAATGCCATTGTCACGATCAATGCTGGTGCTGGTGGAACTGAATCTTGTGATTGGGCCGGCATGCTTCTGCGAATGATCACTCGTTGGTGTGAATCGAAAAAATTTAAAGTCACTGTGACTGATTTTCAGTACGGGGATTCGGCAGGAATAAAATCGGCAACCTTGCTAGTGCAGGGAAATTTTGCTTTTGGTCTTTTAAAGTCTGAAAGCGGAGTTCATCGACTTGTTCGTATTTCACCATTTGATTCAAATGCTCGCCGGCATACTTCCTTCTCATCCATTTATGTTTCACCTGAAATTGATGACACTATTGAAATTGAAGTCTTGGATAAAGATTTACGAGTGGATATTTACCGTTCTGGTGGAGCAGGTGGGCAGTCAGTTAACACGGCGGATTCCGCTGTTCGTTTAACCCACTATCCAACAGGAATTGTAGTTGCTTGCCAAAATGAGCGCTCTCAAATTCAGAACCGTGCTATGGCGATGAAGATTTTAAAGTCTCGACTCTATGAGTACGAGTTAGAAAAGCGTCGTAAAGAGCAGGAAAAAGTTGAAGCTGGTAAGAAGGATATTGCTTGGGGATCTCAGATCCGGTCTTACGTTCTTCACCCTTATAAGCTTGTGAAGGACCATAGAAATGGTTTCCACTCATCACAAGCAGAAACAGTTCTTGATGGAGATTTAGATGATTTTATGAAGGCCTATCTTCAGTGGCATAGCCTCGGAGGAGTGGTTCAAGATACAGGGATGGATGATTTATGAGCGATATGAATTTAACGACATCGGGGAAAATTATGAAAGACAAACATGTCAGACGTTGGACGGAACAATTCTCTGAACAGATGGATGTTCGACTGGATAAGAGAAAAAAACTAGAAGAATCTGGCTCAAATCCTTACAAAAACGGATTTAAACCAAATACAACTTTTGAGTTTTTGGTTCGTGAATATAGTCATAAAGCAAAAGAAGAAATCGGGGAAACTCCTCGTTATAAAGTTGCTGCACGAGTTCTAATGGTGCGAGATTTTGGTAAAGCTGCATTCTTGCAGTGTGATGATGGCTCTCAACGCTTCCAGCTTTATGTGAATAAGCAAGTCACCTCAGAAAAAGGTTTTGCAGAATACAAACTCCTTGATTATGGAGATATCATTTACGCAGAAGGGGATGTCTTCAAGACCATGAAAGGTGAGTTGGCCCTTAATGCTCGCGAACTAACGATCCTTACAAAATCAATCCGTCCGCTTCCTGAAAAATTTCATGGTCTGACTGATCAAGAACTTAAATATCGGATGCGTTATGTTGATATGATCATGAATCCTGAAACTCGGGAAAAGCTACGTAAGCGTTCTGAAATCATTCGCTACATCCGTGAATATTTTTACAAAGCTGATTTCCTTGAGGTTGAAACTCCTATGATGCATTCAATCGCAGGAGGAGCGGCTGCACGTCCATTTAAGACTCATCACAATGCTCTTAATATGGAACTTTTCATGAGAATAGCTCCTGAGCTTCATTTAAAAAGATTAATTGTTGGTGGATACAATAAAGTTTTTGAAATGAACCGTTGTTTTAGAAATGAAGGTTTATCTCTTAAGCATAATCCTGAATTTACTTCGATCGAGTTTTACTGGGCCTATGCAAGCTATCATGACCTAATGGACTTCACTGAAGCCTTACTTACGGGGATTGCTCGTGATGTGATTAAGTCTGATGTGGTGAGATTTGGTGAGCATGATATCAATCTTCATGGTCCTTACGCTCGTCTTACGATGAGAGAAGCAGTTGCAAAATATACAAACTCGTCTATGGATCAGATTAATGATCGCAGCTATCTTTTGGGTCTTCTAAAAGATGTGGATATGGATCCAAAGAAATTGAATGCACTTTCTTGGGCAAGACTTTTAGTACTTGCCTTCGAAGAGAAAGTTGAAGGGAAGCTCATTCAGCCAACATTCATTACTGAATACCCAACTGAAGTTTCTCCACTTTCTCGTCGTAATGATGAAAATCCTGATTTCGTTGATCGTTTTGAGTTCTTTATGAATGGCTGGGAAGTCGCTAACGCTTTTTCAGAGTTAAATAATCCAACTGATCAGCTCGATCGCTTTGCAGAACAGGCCATGGCAAAAGAAGCTGGTGATCTAGAAGCCACAGATGTTGATTATGATTTCGTAAGAGCTCTTGAATACGGTATGCCACCTACTGCAGGTCAAGGTATTGGGATTGATCGCTTGGTAATGATTTTGACGGACAGTCATACTATCCGTGACGTGATCTTATTCCCTCTACTTAAAAAAGAGCATTTCTTCTCAGAAGAAGAATAAAATTGCATTCGTATCTTTCGATCTTAAAAATTGTTCTTTACGGTCGCTCAGCGGGAAAAATCCTGCTAGCGACTCTTTTTAGTTTCACATTCTCCATCGCTGTTATCCTTTGCACTTTTGGTCTTATGGATGGTTTTGATCGGCTCTTGAAGTCTGGTCTAAGGCATTCTTCAGGGGATTTGCTTTTAACTTCCAGACGTGGATTTTTCCAATTGTCCCAAACTCTCAGCAAGAATTTAAAATCAATTCAACCGATTGCAGTTGCTCCTGTTATTCAAACAGAAGCCTTTGCTCTGCATGAGGGAGTGAGCAAAGGTGTCCTCGTTAGAGGAGTGGAAACAGAGAATTTTTCTAAGGCCACAGGCCTTCGTCTCAACCTCTCAGAGGGAGAGCTTGTTATTGGGGTGGAGTTGGCCCGGGAACTTAAAGTATCCCCTGGTGATGAAATTGCTCTTACCTTTGGAAGTGGCAACGAGGCATCAGGAAATCTTCCTAGTGTTCGTTTGTTTAAAATATCTGGCCTAATTAAACATGGAATTTACCAAAAAGATCTTCGCTTTGTTTATCTATCTCGTAAGGATCTCGCCGAAGTTCTAAATGTAGGAGAGAAAGTTAATTTAGTTATCCTAACAACCCAAGAAACCACAATTCCTCTTGTTTCTTTGGATCAAGTCAAGAAAGAGCAGCAGGAATTAAGGGTCCTTTTAAGCTCTGATTTTCTGGTGAGACCATTTTGGAGCGAATATTCTTTTTTAATCGAAGCTGTGAAAGTAGAAAAACTTTCTATCTCTCTTATTTTACAGCTGATTGTTATTGTTGCAGTCTTCAATATCATGGCATTCGTCATTTATATCATGGAAAAAAAATCCCAAGATTTTTTCTTTTTAAGGGCAGTGGGATTATCGCTAAATCAATTGCTGAGATTTTGGCTCATTTCAATCTTATTAATCTGGATTTTGGCGTGTCTTGGTGCCTATCTTATGTCGCTTCTATTTAACTGGGGCCTGGCGAACCTTAGTTTTCTCCAAATTCCTGGCGAAATTTACGTTCTCTCTTCGCTTCAAATACATCTCGATACGATGGCCTATCTCACAGTTTATATTGTTTCCTTAATTTGGGTGCTGATAGCAGGTTTATTTGGTTATTGGAGACTTAAAAGACGTCCAATTATGCAAGGTTTGCGACAGGAGTTTAGCGCATGAGTTTTATACGCCTCGAACAAGTGGAAAAATCTTTTGGCAAAACACGAGTCCTGCGAGGGCTAAATTTCTCCATTGAGCAAAAAGAACTTGTGGCCATTCGCGGAGCTTCCGGCTCTGGAAAATCTACTTTGCTTTATCTCTTGGGTGGTCTTGACCAACCCTCATCAGGTAAAGTGATTATCGATAATAAAAATTTATCCTCACTTAATGATGAAAGCCTCGCTAATTTTCGCAATGAAACTGTAGGGTTTGTCTTTCAGTTCCATTTTCTTTTGCCTTCCATGACGTGTCGGGACAATATTCTTCTTCCAGCAAGAATTGGGAGAAAAGATCTTAAAAAAGTTGAAGAGGATATTTCAAAACTTGCCGATATTTTAGGCGTGACTCATTGTTTTAATAAATATCCATTTGAAATTTCAGGTGGTGAGCAGCAGCGCATTAATATTATTCGTGCCCTAAGTTTGAGACCAAAAATTTTATTATGTGATGAACCCACCGGTAATTTAGATTCAAAAAATTCAGAAAAGGTTGCAACACTTCTTAAGAATTTATCGGCCGAATTTGGCGCCACTCTGTTGGTTGTGACTCATGACGATAAAGTTGCTTCATTTTTTCCAAGAAAAATAGTGATTGAAGATGGTCAGATAATTGGCTAAGATTCTCAACTGCAAATAAAATTAATAGGATAGCGTTTTGCATCAAGGATTCTCTAGTTGAATAAGTACCTGTTTTGGTTGCTAATTTTTCTCATTTCTTTTGGTTCGTCTTCTGCATTTTCTCAGGAGATTATCGGCCCAATTCGTGAATTTTTTCGTGTGGATTCAATTGAATTTCAAGGCAACAGAAAAGTTGAAGCTGAGGCGATTGCTGAGAAATTAAGCACTCGCGCAGAGATGATGTTGGACAACTATCTATTAAGAAAAGATTTGTCTCGCATTTATGAAATGAAATATTTTGAGGAAGTTGAGGCCTATCATAAAATAAAAAATGGTAAGAATATTCTTCTTTTTAAGCTCAAGGAAAAACCGATTATTTCAAAAGTCTCCTTTGAGGGGAACGATGAGATTAATGATGATGACCTTAAAGAGCAGGTAAAAACAAAAGAATTTAACATCCTTGATATTTCCACTCTCAAAAATGACGTTCTTCTTCTTCAAAAGCACTATGAGGAGAAGGGATATTTTCTCGCACTTGCTTCCTACAAATTAATCGATAATAAGAATGGTTCAGTCGAAGTTAAATTCAAAATTAAAGAATGGGATAAGGTTCGCGTAAAAAAGATCACTATCCTAGGTAACAAGGCACTTCCTGATGAAGAGTTAAAAAACTTCATGCAGACTAGAGAAGAGTCTTATTTCTCTTTTTTATCTGGTTCAGGAAACTTTAAAGAAATTAACTTTCAAACAGATGTTGAGCGTCTTAAATATCTCTATAAAACAAGAGGTTATCTTCAGGTGAACATTCAAAATCCTGAAGTGACGGCCTCTGAAGATAAGAAGTGGATTTTCATTACAGTACGCTTAACTGAGGGACCTCAGTTTTCAGTAAATAATATCTCTTTTAATGGGGAGTTGCTCTTTACTGAAAATGAGATGATTGAAAAATTAAAAATCAAAAGTGGCGATATCTATAACGAAGAAAATCTTCGTCAAGATATTCAAACCTTGACTGAAATGTATCAAGACAAAGGTTATGCTTTTGCTAACGTTCTTAGGACTCTAGAAGTTGTGCCTGGTGAAAATAAGGTAGATATTATCTTCTCGTTTGAAAAAGGTGTGATTGCTTACTTTGGTAAGATTGTCATGAAAGGCAATAGCAAGACTCGTGATAAGGTTATTCGTCGTGAGTTGAGAATCCATGAAGGAGAAATGTATTCTGGCTCGAAGCTAAGAATTTCTAAGGATAATGTTAATCGCCTTGGATTCTTCCAACCTGAGAGTGTTATTTTTAACACCATCACCAGAAAAGGCACTGATAATATTCTAGATGTTGAAATTTCTATTAAAGAAAGACCGACTGGCCAAATTTCACTTGGTGCAGGTTATTCAACTGCGACAAAAGGATTTATCCAGGCATCAGTTGCCCAGAATAACTTTAGAGGTCTTGGTCAAAACATTAACCTCAACCTTTCTTATTCAAATCGTCAGCAGATTTATAATCTCGGTTTCACTGAGCCTTATCTTTTCGATACAAAGTGGACTGCAGGAGCGGATTATTATCAAACTGTTTCTTATTTCATTCGTTCATTTGCTTACCGTAAACACGGGGGAGATGTTCGAGTTGGTCACCCTATTTTCGAATATACACGCTTATTCCTTACATACCGTTATGAAGATAATAAGGTCAGCAACGTCATTAATGACGGGATTAAGCCAGAAGTAGAGAACGGTTCTGCCTCTTCAGTTCAGGCATCAATTATTCGCGACAAGAGAAACAATATTTTTGAGCCAAGCAATGGTTACTACGCCAGTTCATCTCTTGAATATACGGGTCTTGGCGGGACTATGCGCTGGATGAAAGCGGAAGTGGAAGGAAGATATTATAAGCCTATATGGGGAGATCTTGTTTTCCGCTCTCGTTTAAATGCTCAGCAATTATTTAAGACAACAGATAGAGAAATCCCTCGTGTCGAAAAATTCTCTATGGGTGGAGCGAGAAACATGAGGGGATATAGTCTTGAGGACATCGGTCCAAGAGACTACGCTACTAATACGACAACAGGACGCGAAGAAGTTTTTAACTTCGGAGGATTATTCAGCTTATTGGGAACACTTGAATTTGAACATCCATTAATTAAAGAAGCTGGATTAAAATGGGTTGTCTTTTATGATGCCGGTAACGTCTTTGAGCAGCGTCTAGGTGAAAATGATAACTATGCTTTAAGAACAGATTACGGTTTTGGTTTTAGATGGTTTTCGCCAATTGGTGTGTTGAGATTTGAATTTGGTTTCCCAGTAAATCCTCGTGAAAATGAGGCAGGTAATCAGTTCCATTTTGATATAGGACAATTGTTTTAATAGGTGTTAATGTTTTTGTTATTGTAAGGAGTAAATATATGAAATCTTTGTTTGCAATGTTGATTCTCTCAATTTGTTTCTCTGCTCAAGCAAGTGTCGTTGTTGGTCTTGTTGATATTCAAAAAATTATCACATCAATCAAAGAGGGGAAGGGCGTTCAAGGTAAACTTGAGAAAGCTTTTAATGATAAAAAATCAATCTTAAAAAAAGATGAAGAAAAAATCAAAAAAGCTCAAGAAGATTATAAAAAGCAAAGCATGGTT
>CANHJD010000123.1 GCA_947461145.1 Bacteriovoracaceae bacterium | reverse complement strand
TCGTGAGGCGAGGACAAGTGCAACAGAAAGGATGTACAGGCTTCTTCGGAAGTGCTGTAGTGAAATCAGGTAAACTCTACGAGGTGCAAGCCCATGTAGGTGAGCGTTGAGTCTACTCGAGGAGCTCACGGGTAGGGTGCTTGAATGTTGGGGCAACTTAACATCTAGAGGAATGATAGTTTAATACAGAATCCGGCTTATTCCTGATCTCGGTTTTTATTCAAGCAATTTTTTTATCGCTTTATAAGTTGCAGTAGAAAGATTAGAAGATTCATCTTCTATATTTTTCCACTCTAATTCTATGTTCCAACCTAAAGCTTTCAGCTCTTTTTCAGTTGTTTGGTAGATATAATTAATAATTTTATACTTTGTAATACCAGTTTTAAATGTCTTCAACTCTTCAATCTTAAATTTCTTTTTTATTACTGGGTATTGCTTCAACTTGGCATCAGTAGTTGAAAGAATCAATGATGGTATCTCGTACTGACCTGCTAACCACTCGGATGAGTTTTTTTTATAGGCTAGAATTTTTTTATTTTTTAAAACTAATACTCGTAATAAGTGCAGTTCATGCTCTTCACTGGCCTTTGTCGTTTTCTTTTTTCCTGCAAGTGGATAGGCAAGTGGAGTTTTTTGATTGAACGCCACACATTCTTTCTTCAAGGGGCAAAGATCACAGGAAGCTTTTCTCGACTGGCAATAAGTACGTCCTAGGTCCATCAATCCTTCATTCAAATCTCTCCACGAGTCACTAAAGCCTTTAAAGATTGAATCGCTTTGAAAAAGATTAAGAATATGTTTTTGAAGTTTAATTCCCTTCTCAATTTTTAAACCATAGAGTCTTGCAATAACTCTTTCTAAGTTTGCATCAACCGCCAGACCACGCTGATCTCGTCCAATAGACATCAGGGCATGAGAAGTATACGGACCAATTCCTGCAATTTTCTCTAGCTCTTCAATGCTTTCAGGAAAATTACCCTTGTGATGCTCAAAAATATGCTCTGATATTTTTTTAAGATTACGAGCACGTCTGTAATAGCCAAGTCCTTTCCAGGCCACTAAAAGATCCTCTTCAGTTGCATTGGCAAGACTCTTTAAATTGGGAAATCTTTGCAAAAATTTTTCATAATGATTTTTAACCGTCCCAACAGTCGTTTGCTGAAGCATAATTTCAGAAACTAATGTTCCATACAAAGTTCGATTGTGACGCCAAGGAAGATTTGAAAACTCTTCGCGAGACCATTGAATTAATTTTTTTAAACTCATGATCGGATTGTGAAATGAGGAAGTCTATTTGGCAAGACTTAGCGACAGGCCTTGGCCAATTCATCGACCATGTCCAATAGTTGTGAAGCAAGGATAGGATCTTTGTCCCCACGAAACTTACCGTGCTTACTCTCAATATAGTCGGAAAAATCCTTATGGAACTCGTAAATGTCTGTAATAATCACAAGCTTGGGAGCGTTCGAGCGCTCAATCCAGTCCATGAGCCTTTTTTGATCATTTAGCCCCTGATTCTGGCATAAAGAGTCCATTGAACCGGCCTGTTTGATTGAGGTGTCAAACATCATGACGTTAACTTTAGAATTAAAGCCACAGGTATTATCAAGTTTTTGCATCATGCTTTTTCTAAAGCAACTCCCATCCTTATCGGAAAAATCCATCTCCCTCATGGAAGAACTGGTATCAATCCAAAGATCTAATTTGGCAGTTCCACCACTCGACTCTTTACGGGCCTTTCCACAAAAGATATCAAAATAATTTTTTGGATCACAATCAATTAAATCTCTATCAACGGATTTTGCAGAAGGAATTGTAGGTGCTTTTTGATCACTTACTTTGCTAGTATCAACCTCTGCGCCAAGATCATCTTTTTTATAGAGACCATATTGAGGATCAAAACAGTAATCCCCCATTTCCTGACACTCCATTTGAGCCGTCAAAGTATGGAGAACATAGGGACGCTGTTTAATCATGTGTTCAACTTCAGCTTTCTTATGAGCAGATAAAAACCAAACCTCAATAGACTGAGGGGCGGCAGGTGCAAATTGAATCAGAGACAGAAGTGTAAAAAGTAGGATCATTAAAATTCAACATTCCTTTGGCGAAAATAACGGAAAATAGCGTCTCCCAAATCAACAACGAGATCCCTGTCATTCCCATCCAGATTTAAAAAGTCGTTAAGGTAAGCCTTCTGTCTAGGAGTAAGTGTTTTGAGCTTATCTCCTAAGGTCATCTCTGTTCTGGTCTGACCTACTGAAGTTTCACCAAACGGAATTTTTTGGTTCATTCCCCCAACTTTAATTGAAGCCGATGCCTTGGTTCGATTATCTGGCCTCTCTGATGGAGTCTCCTCAGTTGCCTTGGCATTCTGATCGGCAACTTTCTGTTCTTTATAAAATTGAACTAAACGCTTAAAGGTTTCTGTCGACTCTTCTTCTACTCCATCGATGATTTCATGAAGGGGAATATTTAATGTTGCAATGATATTTGCAACTAACTGCTCATCAACAGTACTCGCTTTCAAATTGAGAAATCTGCTCATTGTGGAAATTCCCACATTCATCATCTCGGAAAGATCTTTTTGAGTAAGCCCACCCCGTAGTTGCATATATTTACGAACAACGGCGAGGAAGTTCTCTAAAAAGTCTGGGTTAAAGCGAATCATAGATACCCCTTTGATTTTCTTATCGGAATGCAAAGAAATTCCTTGATGCAATTTTATTTCTTGACGCAATAGGTCAAATGGTTTATTATTGCACTCAGGAAACGAAGAAAGGTCGGAGGGGACCATGATCACACAAACACTTGAAATGAATCGAGAAGTTCCAACAGCAAGCCTGCAAATGATTAAGGATGAACACTTGAGCTTGCTCGTCATCTCCTCCCAAATACTAGCTGGCTCCAAAGTTCAAATGAGCACCTACCTGCAAGTGGTTTTCTCCGACTGCGTTTTCTACGGTACAGAATTTCAAGATGTTACGTTTGAAAACTGTGTTTTTGAAAATTGCAGCTTTCAATTTTCACATATTAGATGCTGCAAGTTTGTGAATTGCAATTTTACAAACTGCCAATGGGATGGAAGCTCTTCAATTAGATCGACTTATCTTGATTGCGATCTCGATACCTACCTTACCCAATTGACTGAGGCCAATGGTAACGAGCGAAGCAAGACCCCATATCTACAACTTTTAATTGCCTGTTAGGAGGTGAGATGAATTTAGGATTTTATGGACTAACACTTATGATGAATATCTTAGGTTTGACTGTACTCATTCAGGCCTATGGATTTTAGATTTCTACCCAAGGACCTGACACTAATGAGAGAATCATGGTGTCAGGTTTTTTTACACTCAGTAGATCTTTCATTAACTCAGGGCTTTTTTACTCCTCATTTAATTTAATAGATATCATGAGTCATTCTTAACAAAAGGATGAACATGAAATCTCTTTTCGCTCTCGCACTTTTAATCACATCCCTTTCTTCTTTTGCACAAGATATATTTGTTATAAAAAAGAGCATGAACCCTAAAAATGTCCTCCACTATAAAGTGAATGTAGATAACTGCAAACTCAAAGCACCTGCTATCTCGGCCTATTGGATCATGGGCGAAGAAGGCGGTGGCCAGGAAGTCTTAAGCTCAAAAGAAAAGAGCTATTTTCAACCTAAAATTTCCTACTCTAATAGTTCTGAAGCTGACTTTTCCATTGGGGCGATGGAAGAGATGGGTTCTAAAATTCCTGATAAAAGTATCCGTGTCCGCCTAGAGAACTGCAAACCTAAAGCTTTTCTTGAAGTAAATGGCACCGAAGTCGAATTAAAAGATATTTTTGTTAGCGTAAACTTTATTATGTCTGTGAACTATATGAATATATCTGGTATTTCACCAAATGGTGCTAAAATCACAAAGAAAATTCAAAACTAACCGTTTATAATTTTTGTCTTTGCCGGCGGAGTAAACTCAAAATGCTTCGCCGGAAAAGACGACTCTTCTTTTAAGTCTAAAAATTTCAAGTTCACTTTTCTTCCATCAATATAAATAAGCGACATCTTTTCAAACTCGCTCATCTTTTGAACAGCCTTCGCATCCTTTGAAGCATGGAAGGTCACTTGCTTTAGAGTAAATTCTTTTTGGACTGAACCAAGGAAAGTTAAGATAAGATCATTGCCCTGAAACTTTGAGGTAAAGAGTTTGGATCCTTCAATGCCATCTTTAATGGAATCTAAAAATTTAGTGAGTGGCAATTTAGAAGATTTTTGAATGGTCACCTGCCCCTGCTCACCCTCAACAAAAGGAGGCACGTAATACCAGCTTCTCTGCGGGTTACTTACAAAAAGTGAAGCATTAGGGGAAACGATTTCAAATCTTATGTGGCCTGGAAACTTATAATCAATTTTCCCGAAGCTCTTTTTCTCTTTACCAGTTGCAAGGGAAATAATGCTCTCTTCAAAATTTGCAGAGAATGAACTCGAGACAAAATTCTTAGCGAAACTGAAAGTCGAAAGTATTAAGGCAATGAGAAAAATGTGCATGATAATTCCTGAAGAAAAAAGGGGGAAAGCTTCCTCTTACTGAAGTCACTTTTCCCCCGCCACAAACCACTAATGGAGCTGTACGGAGACGGCTTTAGAAACGCCCGGCTCCTGCATAGTAACGCCATACAGAGTATCGTTAAGTTCCATTGTTTTCTTATTATGCGTAATTAAAATAAACTGAGACTCAGAACTCATTTCTCTAAGAAGTTCATTAAAGCGACCCACGTTGGCATCATCAAGTGGAGCATCAACCTCATCTAGTAAACAAAACGGAGATGGCTTCACTAAGAAGATAGAGAAAATGAGTGAAACGGCCGTCATTGCTTTTTCACCACCAGACATAAGAGTGATAGACTGCATTTTCTTGCCAGGTGGCTTAGCGATAATATCGACACCACATTCAATAGAGTCTAAATCTCCCGTCACTTCAAGCTTTGCTTCCCCTCCACCAAAGATGATTGGGAAGACTTTAGAGAATCTTTCATTTACTTCAGTGAAAGCTTCCTTAAAGCGCTCTTTTGATTTTTCATCAATATGATGAATGGCCGTTTGGAGATCCACCAAAGATTTCTTAAGTTCTTCTTCCTGACCTTTTAGGAAGTCATAACGAAGCTTTTGACGATCATAATCTTCAATCGCTTGCCAGTTAATTTCTCCAAGTCGGTTAAATTCAGTTTTATAATCTTTGAATTTTTCGCGCGCTTCTTTTACCTGACCAGGGAAGCGTTTTTCAAATTCATAATCAACGACTTCAATTGATTTAGGACCTTCCTCTGTTTCCATCACATACATAGACGAAAGGTCTCTTAGCTCTGTGACTTTATCTGAATTGATCTCAAGGTGCTTCATAAGAACTGAACGTAAATCAATTTTATAGCGCTCGAAGACATCCTTAACAAGAAGCTCTTCTTCTTGAATGATTTGAGTTGTCTTGAGTTCAAGCTCAACATTTTCTTTTTCAATTTTATTAATGCGAGAATTTATATCTTTAAGTTCGCTTTCTTTTTCCTGCATCGAAAGAAGAATTTGTGCAATCTGGTCTTTAAGAAGATTAAGAAAAGTTTCCTTTTCAGATAGAACTTCTGCCAAATCACTATTCGAAGCCTCAACAGTTTCTACTTCCGTGTGGGAATTTTCAATCTCAGTCTGATAAGTCTCAAGAAGTTCTATATTCGCCTGTTGTTTTTCACGGTAACGATCAATTTGTGAATTAACATCATCAATCTGAGATTTTAAAGAAGTTAATTGTTGCTGGTAACTCTGGGCCTTAACCTTGAGTTCCATCATTTCATCACGTTCATTCTCAAAGCTTATCTTTAATTCATGGTAACGAGATTCTAGATCGGCAACATCAGAAGAAAGAGTCTTTAATTCTGCTTCTAAAGCTTCTTTCGCATTGATTAATGTTTCATCTGACTCAAGAAGATCAAGACGAGATTTCGAAGTTTCTTGCTTACGATTGATAAGAATCTGCAAACGAGAAGAATTTGATGACTGGTTCGCTTCTTTAGACTCAAGAGCTGCCTTAGTAGCCACATAAACTGTGTTGATGTCATTAAACTCTTTAGTCATTTCTTCAAGCGCCGTGCGCTTATCATTAAGCTTTATTTCGACTTCTTTTAAAGAGGCTTCAAGCGCAGAAAGCTCTGCTTGCTTTGCTTCTAATTCAATACTCATCTCTTGAATGAGGTTATTTCGCTGAACAATGCCCTGAGCTTCAGATGATGTTTCATGGCGAACACCATAAAGAATGGAATTTCCTACTTTTTTAATCAGTACTTTTCCATCTTTTGAAACCAGTCCCTTAAATTGAATATCAGGATTAATTTTTGAAGCAAGTTCGGCCGTAAGGTTTTCTACGACAAAAAATCCATTAAGGATTTTTGAAAGTTTTTCTGAGTATTCGCCATTATTGATTCTTACGATATCAACAAGGGCCTTCATCCCTTGACAGCCTTGAGTTTCGAGACGACCAATTGATTCGTTGGAGATGGTTGCATCTTGAGGCCACAACATATCTACTGTGGCTTCAAAATCGTTCATATAGGTTGAGAAATTCTCTTTTCCCGAGGTCGCTAAAACAGCATCAAGAGATTCTCCAATGAGTTGCTCAACTGCTACAGCATACTCTGGATCACACTCAATCAGCTTACCAAGTACTTCAATGGTACCGTCTGCAATCTTCTGAACAAGCTTCACCGCTCCTGCACGACGTCCTTCAGCTGAGTTATTGATCTCAACCAAAGAATTTCTTTTAGATTCGAGCTGAATCACTTCGCGGGAAAGATCACGAAATTTTACTTCGCTTCCCTTGAGTACATTATTAAGAGCTTCGACTTCTTCCTTGAGCGCAGGTAGAAGATTGTGCAGTTCTTCTACCTTCGCCTGAGAGGACTTCACTTTCGCTCGGTCTCTCATTAAGTCATCCGTGAAATTCGACGTGCTCTTTTCCAAAGTTTCAATTTCGGAAGTTAAATCTTGGAGTAATCGTGCATATTCTTCTAGTTTTGAAGAGTTTTTGAAAGCTTCATTATCAAGCAATTGAAATTTTTCTTTTGAAGTAGAAAGACTTCTGCGCTTTTCATTCAGCTCCTCTTCTAAGTCAAACATCTGAGACTTTAACAATTCAACTTTTTCTTCGATTGTTGAAAAGTCCATCTGCTCATAATTATTAGATTCAAGATCTTCTAACTGAGCATTTAAGGCCTCAAGACGCTCTGATCTTTTCTCAATATCCACATTAAGTTCTTCATTTTCTTTTGTGGCGCGATCAATATGCTTTTCTTTATCGATGAGGGATTTCTTAAGATGCTTTACTTTTTCTTCCGAAGCCGCAAGCTCTCTTGAGTGCT
>CANHJD010000122.1 GCA_947461145.1 Bacteriovoracaceae bacterium | reverse complement strand
TCTTCAGTACCTTCAGGATTAAATGTTTTAGGTAGATTGTTTTCAATTTCCATTATCTTGATCCTTTAATCAATTCGATCATTTTATCAACATCTGAAAGTTGTATTTTGTGGACAGCTTTCGTTTTTAAATCTTTGAGTTGAATTTCTCCCGACTCAATTTCATTTGAGCCTAGGATGAGAAGAAAGTTGGGTTGTTTTTTATCTGAATGTGAAAATATTTTTTTAGGTTTTGCTTCACCTAAAAAGACTTCTACTTTTATCGATCCATTTCTAAGTTTTTGAGCAATCTCAAAAGATGCTTTTTCGGCCGTTGTATCCAAGTAACCTAAAAGGATATCAACTGTCTGCTTTGAAAAATCTGGAAGAAGTTTGTGAGAGGTTAAAAAATCCGTTAAAGGGACCTCTCCCATTCCAAAACCAATTCCAGGTAGGGGAGTCTCACCAAAGATAGCGAGGAGATTGGCATAGGCTCCTCCTCCAGCAATCGCACGGCGGTTGTCCGGGTGTTTATCAAAAATTTCAAAAACTACGTCTGTATAGTAATCTAGTCCCCTCACAATCGAAGGATCAAATTTGATATAGTCTTTTAGGCCCAGTCCATCAAGTTGTGAGAATAGATTCATTAGTGGTTGTAAGCTTTTAGAGAAATCATCTTCTTGATTGGAGCCTTGATAGGTTTCTTTAAAGAATGTCTCTACTTCATTCATAGAGCTAAGAGAAACATAGCGTTCAAAAATCGCTGATTTATTTGGATCATTAGTGATGAGATTCACCTCTGCAGAAAATTTCTCTGCCGGCATTTTATTTTTCTTATCAATCAGCTTGTAGAGTTTTTTCGTCATTTCTGCATCAAGGTTAATTGGCCCTGCAAAAACGTAGTCTACAAAGCGGCGGCTATTAATGAGAATTTCAAAATGCTCATTGTTGGCGCCAAAAGATTTCATAATCCCGATAGCAAGTTGAATAATCTCTAGGTCTCCTAAACTTTCTGGGGCACCAAAAATATCAGCATTGTATTGCCAAAACTCACGCAAGCGACCCTTTTGTGGTTTTTCATATCTCATCAGATTTGGAATGGCATACCAGCGCAGCGGCTTTGAAACCTCACGATGAATTTGTGCCACCATTCTTGCTACAGTGGGAGTCATCTCAGGGCGAATCGCGACCTCACGATCTCCACGATCTTTAAAGCTATAGACTTGCTCATTAATGAGTTCATCTCCAGACTTTGCACGGTAGAGATCAATTTCTTCTAGAAGTGGGCCATCGTAGGGTTCATAAGCAAAAAGTTCAGAGACTTCTGCCATTTTTGAAAAGATGAAATTGCGCAAGCGCATTTGTTCCGGAAAAAAATCTCTTGTTCCGCGGTAGGGAGATTTTGAGATTGCCATGAGAGGTCCTTTTGATGGGAATAAGGCTTTGAGAGTATACAAAAAAGTGATCTAAAAAGGTACTTTTAAGAGGAATGGCGAATTGCGTTAAGTTGCCCAGAATTAGGGATTTGGTTCGGTCACTTTTTCTAGTTCCTTTGACACATCTTCACTAAGGGGACTTAGATCCATGGGAGTAGTCTTTTCAATCTCTTTTAAAGCTTCTACCTTTTCAATTTTTGACTGTTCTTCAAGGGTTGTCGGCAATACATCTTTTTGCATTTCCTTAATATCTTGAGGCTCTAGTTCAAGCAGTTTTTGAGGGATATTAATAATTGTAGTTTTAATTTCAGATGTGGCCGTTGAGGCGTATCGCTTGAAAAGCAAAGACCTGGCATTAATTCTTTCTAGAATTTTCCATGAGACGTCTTTAGAGAGGGCATTAAAAGTTGCTGCATCCAAGCTGTCCATTTTATCAATCCAAGGATTAAGATAAATGAGGTAGCGCTCAAATCTTTGTGCCTCAAGGCGCTTGGTCCCTTGGAATAAATTTGGATTAAAGGTTGTCTGCGTAATTAATCCCATTCTTTTTCTGTAATTAAGTTCAGCTATAATTGATTGCCAAATCCACCTTGAAAATGAATTAAGATAGGCCTGCTTGTTTTTAAAATCTTCTTCAAGCCTTTTTATCAGAGACTCGTTCATATCAAATTGTCTAATTTTGGAAAATTTGAATTCTAGGGTACTTTTTATGACTTCAGTTTTCATTAGCATGAAAATATGTTCTTTCTGCAGGGATCCCAAATTATCATTCAAATCTTTGCAAATTCCGATCATTTTTACTTTTTCTGAGGGCGTTTTGATTTCAATTTTTATGGAATCAAATAGTAAATTAAACTCATGAGGAACTTTGTCGTTAATGGTAATGAAATCCTTATCAAATCCATAGGCCAGTGATGAGAGAAGAAAAAGTAATAAACTAAATTTCAAGCGGTAACTCCTCATTGTTGTTCGAAGGAGTTTTTAATCGGTCATCACCTAAATTGGCTGAACCTTCTAGGACATAAAAATCACCTCTAAAAGGAACAAGGACCCGATTATCCATTTCAATGAGTTGATTTACAGACCCAAGATCAGTGATTACCTGAACCGTAAGATTTTTCAAATCAAGCAGAACGGCTTCTGTCTTTTTTACATTTATTTTTTTTGAGTGAGTGAACGTTTTAATAAAATAGAGGGAGTTCTCAAGACAGACAAAATTTCCAAGATCGTTATCAAGTGAGGAGTAAATTGTAGAGTAACCTGAAAGATTTGTTGAACCAGTTAATGGGATACGAAGAATTTTGCTCGTGCGAGAAAGATCGCCATAAGGGAACTCACCTATGGCCAGGTAATTTTTATCCTGGCAGAGCTCTAATCTCGTTCCTGACTGGCCACTTTTGTACAGGACAATACTTTTTTGAGTGATCAAATTATACTGAACTAAACCCACAAATCCTTTTTCATTTACATCACTGTATAAAATAGTATCAGAACTGATCATCTCTACTTCAGGGATAAAAAAAGGAGACTGTTGCGGTGAAAGTTTTATCTGATATTTCTTTTCAGTATCAATATTTTGCAACGTAATGATTCGGTCTGTTGGATGATAATAACTAACCCACTCGTCATCAAGATGCAGTTGAGAATTTTTGCCAATTCCAATTTCTTTTGTCTGTGTCTTCCCCCACTCAACAGAAAGAATTTTGTGCGTTTTTAGTAAATTCAACTCTTGATGGGCATTGGGTATCATTTCAATCAGTAGACGTTTTTTGAAACGTGAATCTTTGACTAAAAAATCTGTCTGAGAACTTTCCGAGATGAAATCAACAGTCCTAAAATTGCTCACCATGGCCAAAACCCCTGGTCGCTTTTGCAGATAAGCGTAATTGCCGTCCAAAGATATAAATCTTATGGCATCGGTGGAATGCTTCGTATAGAACCGAGGCACTTCTTTAGCAAAAAGATTAGCACAGATAATTAAAAGACTAATCCAAACCATAGAGTGTCCAAAGTCTTAAGGGGTGGGTGCGCTGATAAGATTTTACAGATGAAAAAATAAGACCCCAGCTAATCAAACGCGGAGCTTGCAAAGAATCAATAGAGGTTCTAGTCACAAATGCGATTTTATCATTTTCCTTTACATGGCCATCAATAATAAATGGTAAAGGGGAGCATTGATTAAAAGCTTGAGATTTAAAAAATGAAGGTAAAAGATCCTCTGCACATCCCACGCCGTGAATGACTGCATTTTTACCTTTCTTTAGGAAAGATAAGGCTGCATTGAGGCTATTAACAGATCTGCCATTCTGGCGATAGTCCTTAGTTAAAAGATATTGCTGAGAGTATCTCTCGTTAACAATACTGGAAGGAAAATATTCAAGACTAACTTCATTTTTTAATTTTATAAAATCGATAGACCTGTCATTATACAAAATTTTATGTTTGCAGTGAGAAATGAAACACTTGTTTTTCTCAAATATAATGTAACAACCCGAACGATACTTAAGTAGAAGTGGATTATAGTTTTCAGAATCAATCATCTCGCATTTGAGTGATTTATCGGCTCCACGTGTGTATTGGAGAATTCTTGACACAATTGTTGTGTAAGAATTTTCACTGTCTGCATAATTTCCAAAGAAGCTTTTGTAGCATACTTCTTTTTCATTTAATTTATCATCGTAGCAGGCTTCAAGTTTCCAGTTTTCATCATTATTAAATTTTTTATTAAATTCGTATGTCACCCCAGATGAAATCACGGAGCATGGACCTTCAAAACTGGCTATCTTTTCTTTACTAATATTTAAAAGGAGTCTGCTCATATTTGTGACAGCATGTTGATCACTGGCGGCAGGGCAATCTCGATAGTCTGAACGAAAATTGGATGCATTTAGGGCCGTCGCTAAATTGTCACACTGAGGCCTAGGCACTAATCCTTGGGTTTTTCCTTCCGGATAGAGGCAGAGGTCATTCTCTTTTCTAAGTTTAGAAAGACATTGTTTTATCAGATTGGCACTAAGTGAACCGAAATTCATGACCTTTTTACAGATATCCTCGGCATAAATGGGACTTTCAGTTCCCTTAGATATTTTTGACCAAAATGAGACATTTAAAAAGTCATCACAAAATATTTTCTCTTCATCAAAATGTTCGCAAAGATTTTCAAGATAATCTCTTTGAGGTGAGCTTAGTTTTTTTTCAAGAATTTTTGCAATCGCCTGACGCTGCTCTAGATCTTTTGGATCTCCTATTTGTCCATTTGCTTCTTTAATAAACTCATGGAGCTTACAAAAATATGGGGTTTTCGAATTATTTAACCATTCCATGAATGAGTTATGGCACTCGTTTTTATTTGTAGGATTTTCAAAATCTACAGAATTAATTGTGGATTCAATATTCTTGATCTGGAATTGTGCAATAAGTTTTGAAGATTCAGGGCACTCTACAGGGACGATATTATTAATAAAGTCTTTTTTTGAGATGATTGCATAATCTCTTTCCTGCTTTTGATTGATAAATGTGACAAAAATATTTTTTAACTTACCTTCTGTGCTTTTTAGTAAGTCATTTATGATGACATCGTAAAAACGGCACTTGCTTGTTGAGGCAAGTTTTATGTAGCTTGGATCCGAATGAAGAATTAATGAGTTTAAATAATCAGGATCGAGCTCTAAAGATGAGATCCCATTTAAGTTTTGAATACTTTTGCCGTTTTTTGTCAGCAAATCCATTTTTTTATTGAATTTTGTATCTGATATCTGAATCAGTTTTTCTAACCCCTCCATGATTCCAGGGTAATCTACACTTGGCGGAGTCGGAATGGGTGTTGATTGAGAAAAAGAAGAAAGAGAAAGGCACAGCCCAAAGAGGGCCGTGCCTAGATATTTAGAGAACTGATTTTGCCAAGATAGAGGCGACGTCTTCAACTTGAAGTTCCTCAGTTTGTTTAACTGTCCCTTTAGAGGAGTTGAAGTTAATCATACAATATGAGCACGAAGTGGCAAGTTTTGGTGCTTGTGTTTCACCGATTTGCTCAAGTCGGTTATGGGCCAAGTGGTGACCTTCAGGAAGCTCGTACCACATGTTTCCACCACCCATTCCACAACAAAGGGCCTTATCTTTATTTTTTGCCATTTCCTTGAGCTTTACTCCCGGAATTGAAGTCAAAATATCTCTTGGAGCATTATATTCGCCATGATGACGTCCAAGATAACAAGGATCATGGAAAGTCAGCTCCCCCGCAACTTCTTTAAGGGCCTTTAGTTTTCCGCTTCTTAAAAGCTCAGAGAGAAGCTCTGTATGGTGGACAGTCTCAAAAGCACCATCATCAAATTTGGCATACTCTTTACCAATTGTGTGAAGGCAGTGAGGACAATGAGTTACGACCTTATCAAAAGTGTATTGTCTCATGTTGGCAATGTTTTCAATGGCAATTTCGTAGAAAGAGTATTCATCACCAAAACGACGGATCGGATCTCCGTTGCATTTTTCCGTTTTCCCCATAACAGCAAATGAGACACCTGCTTTTTTAAGAAGAGAAACAGTATCCCGAACAACTTTTTGGTTTGAAGCATCGTAGGAGCCAGCACATCCTACATAGTAGAGATAGTCCACTTTTTTACCAGCTTCAATGACAGGCACTTCAAGGCCTTGCGCCCAATTAAAGCGGTCATCTTGTGAAATTCCCCAAGGGTTACCATTGTTTTTGATTTTATTTGTAGCATCAGCAGCGGCAGGAGGGAGGTCCCCAAGCGTAAGTGCCTTATAGCGTTTAAGATCCATGATTAATTGGACGTGCTCGATATTGGCCGGACATTCTTCCATACATGCGCCACATGTTGTACAAGAATCAAGTTCATTTGAGGCATACACAGGATTTTCCCAAAGATTGATGTCTTCACCTTTAACTTTTGCTTCAAGAGGTTGCCCCGCGATAGTGTCGCGCATTTTGGTGATAATTAATTTCGGATCAAGAGGTTTTTCAGCTTGGTTGGCGGGGCATACTTGAGTACAACGTCCGCACTCAACACAGGCAAGTGTATCTAGACGCTCTTTCATCGTAAGTTCAGAAATTTTTCCAAGTCCAAATGTTTCAGCATTTTCATTGTTAAAATCCATTGGATTTAAAACGGCACCACGACGATAAGGTGTGATGAGAGCATTCACTGGGAGTGCAATAATGTGGAAGAATTTCGTATGAGTTAATGAGGCGATAAAGGCCATTGTGTTGAGCATGTGGAAAAGCCAAAGACCTTTGTAGACTCCGGCCCAGGTAGAATCTCCCATTCCAAAAGATCCAAAGAGAGAGCCCAAAAAATAACCAATTGGAGACCAAAGGCTCTCTCCAGCAGGCATTCCTGTTCCCATAATGCGGATACCTTCCAATAAGTAGCCGACAACCACAAGAATAACGAGCATGGCATACATGAATTTTTCTTGATTCGGCTTAGTAGCAGAAAGATATTTTGGTTTTTTGATGTACCGACGGTAAGAGGCCAGAATAATTCCCAAAAGTACAAAAAGCCCACCTATGTCCGCGGTGAAAGAAACAATTTTATAGGCGGTACCCGTAAAAATTTTAAAGGGCGTATCAAATTGAATCGCTACGAACTCAGTAGCAATAAAAAGTGTGATAAAACCATAAAAAATAAATGAGTGGAAAATTCCTACATAAACATCTCTAGTGACTTTTCCTTGAAAGAAAATAGTTCTTAAGAGGTTCTCAAAATTAAGCTGCTTGGGAAGAATCTGCTTAGGATCTTTTCCCTGAGTAACGAAATTAAATTTTTCGACCAGTCCTTTTGCAAAAATAGCTGTTGCTACTGCAAGAGAGAGGTACATTGCGACCTTCATCCATAGTGGAATGTTCCACATAATTTCCCGACTGGCTTCTAATGTAACGCCCATAGGCCTCCTTAATCACGCTACGCTTCATTTTTTCAGCAAATGACTCTAAGACAATTACCCAAAAATGTTTATAATCAGATTAATATTTTATCTGGCGGTTGGCACGATGGATAGTTCTTTCCT
>CANHJD010000121.1 GCA_947461145.1 Bacteriovoracaceae bacterium | reverse complement strand
TCAGTCTCTCCAACATAGAATAAAAAAATATGGAATTAAAATATGATAAATATAACTTTTTTTGCCATTTCATTTCTGGTTTCAAGTAGTCTTTACGCATATATTCCTTCAGTTGAGTCGCTGTTCAGGCACGGATCGAACCCTGATGTAACCGCTAATGGTGTGATGGTAACGTTTTCGCTAAAAAAAATGGTTACCCAGTCAGATTTGAATGAAAAAGAATCAGAGGAGCTAACAAAACAAACTAATTTTTATCGCTTGTTTTTCACTAAGGTAAATAGTGAAACCATGAAAGTCGCTCAGGTTCATTATGAGAATGCTAGTTTTAATGATACTGCGTTAAAGGGAAAAGTTTACTATCCAAATTTCACCGCCTACACGGTTAAAGGGATGCCTGAAGATGCGATGAAAGGTATTTTCTTCACTTCACTTAGATCGATCATTTTTAACGATGGAACCTTTTTACTAAATTATCTAAAAACAGCTGGGGTACCTGTAAAATTAAATAATGAAATTATTAACTATCCTAAGCGAGAGTATCTCAATAGCTACAAAAGGTATTTGAGTGCAATCAATAAGGATAGGGCAAGCAAAAGATCTGAACCTAATCCTTTAAAACCAGAAGATCCAGTCGCAAGAGAAAAAGTAGATACTACAATGAATGAGCCTATGTATCTTGATCAAAAACAAGTGAAGCTTGCTACGGAAAATGGAGAAGTTGCTTGGATGGTAAATGCCGGGCCATTTGAAGCGGCTCTTTCGTATAAAGAAAGAGAGATTCAAAGAATTAAATACAAATCTCAATTAGGTGAGTTTGATATTTATTACAGAGATTACTGGCTTGCAAATGGGACTCATGCTGTTCCTAGGTTAATTGTCGTGAAGGATTATAAAGGGGAGATGTTTCAGTTAGAAATACTTAACATGAAACACTATCTAGAAAAAGAGAGTGACCTCATTTTAAGATTAAAGAAATGGGACAGTATTCTTAAAGGCAAAGAGACAACTCATACTAGTCCTCCATTTTTATTGTAATGAAAGTTGCACGAGTTGCTGTAAATTATCCAATCAAGAATTTAGGCCTTCTTTACTTTTATGAGGGCCCTCTTGAGCGTGGACAGGTGGTAGAAGTTCCATTAGGGAGGCGCAAAGAAATAGGATGCATAGTCTCCATCGATGAGTCTCAATCAGCAGAATATCAAACGACACCCCAAGATAAAATAAAAAGCATTCTAAGTTTAGTTCCTGACGCCAAATTAAATGAAGTAGAGTTACAACTCTTCGAGTGGATGGCTAGTTACTATCACTACGGTCTTGGTCAGGTCATCTTTGATTGCCTTCCCAATAATCTGAAACGTCCCAGAAGCCTTGAACAAACGATTGGAGAGGGAAAACCTCTCGAGTTCATACCAAATCCTATTCAAAAAAATGTCATTGATGAAATTAAAAAAGGGATGAATCAATTTAATAGGTTTCTCATTCATGGAGTCACGGGAAGTGGTAAAACCGTGGTTTATTTAGAACTCATTAAAGAGACGCTAGAAAAAGGACAGAGCGTTCTGTTTCTTTTGCCAGAAATAAATCTGACTCCCCAATTTACATCAACTTTTTCAAAATATTTAAACGCAAAAATTTTTTCCTACCACTCAGAGTTATCAGATTCACAAAAGTATCAAATCTGGCAAACTGCTCGCTACACAAACGAACCAATTCTCATCTTAGGTGTGAGAAGCTCGGTCTTTATTCCCCTCAACAACCTAGGCCTTATTGTTATTGATGAGGAACATGATACTTCCTTTAAACAAGATGATCGCTGTCCTTATAACGCGCGCGATGTTGCAACTAAAAAAGCCCAATTATTAAAAATTCCTCTTGTGATGGGTTCTGCCACTCCAAGCTTGGAGAGTTTTTCAGCTTTCCATTCAGAAACAGGAAGAAAAAATCTTTTTGAAATTCGCAAGCGTGCCGGAGAGGCTTTTCTTCCGACAGTAGAATTGATTGATGCGAGAGAAAAAATAGAAAAGGAGCAAGATATCTGGCCTCTTGCTTCATCTTCAATTGCAGCAGTAAAAGATGCACTGAATAAAAAAGAGCAAGTTTTAGTTTTCGTGAATCGATTGGGATACGCCAATTACCTCCAATGCCGTTCATGTGGCCATCAATTCAATTGTCCTAATTGCTCAGTGACCCTTCGTTATTTTCGAAGAAAAAATGCACTGGCCTGTAGTCACTGCGATTATAAAGAGCCGATGCCTGGTCAATGTCCAAAATGCGCATGTATGACCATGTCACATAAAGGTTTTGGGACTGAAAAAATTCAAGATGTTCTGCAAAATATTTTTCCCGATAAAAAAATTGAAAGGTTTGATAGAGACGAAATTAAAACCTTTAAGCAACTAGAAGAAAGGCTTGGAGACTTTCATAAAGGTGAAGTTGATATTATGGTGGGCACACAGATGCTCTCCAAAGGGCACAATTTTGAAAAGGTAAAACTGGTTTTAATCCTGGGAATTGATAGCCAGCTGAATTTTCCAGATTTTCGTGCCACAGAAAGAGTCTATCAAACCCTTACGCAGGTCTCAGGCCGTGCCGGTCGATTTTCTCAAGATGGGAAAGTTTTAATTCAAACTCTGAATCCAGAAAATAGAATTTTTTCAATTGTTAAAAATCATGAATTTGAATCTTTTTATGGTGAAGAATTAAAAGTACGCGAGCTTTGCGACTGTCCTCCGTATAAACGATTAGCGATGGTTCATTTTACTTCAAGATTTCAAGAAAAACTTATCCCTCACGTCACTGAATCGGTTGGACCAATGATGAGATCCCTCATCGCTGGCCATTTCCCAGAGGTCATTCTTCTGGGGCCTCGGCCAGCATCGATAGAAAAGAAATCCAACCAATTTACTTGGTCAATTCTCTTAAAATCTCAAGATCTGTCTCAACTCCATAACATGCTGAAAACATTTGAGATTAATTATAAGAGTCTGAGTTCAGTGAGCTATAAAATTGATATTGATCCTTACACCATGGTGTAGGGGCTCAAGTTAATAAGCCCAATGCCCGAAAAGATAGTGAGTTAACTCAACTACTTGAGGCGCGTATGAAATTGTTTGTGGTCATAATTGTATCTGTATTAACCCTACCATCTTATGGTCAGCGATTATTGAAATCACTCGAAACCTATCAAAAAGATATTGAACCAAAATCTTCTGGAAATAAAGCTTCTCCATCAGAGAGTAAAGTTGAATTAATTGAGAAAACGAAATCAACTGGTGAGTGTAAAGAAGAGACCCAATCATCACTTCCACTTGCATATATTTCTTCACTCATTCTTGAACAGGATGGCAAACTAGAAATAACTCATGATTCAAGAACAGGAAAATTAAAGTTATCTTCACCTGAAATGATAAGTAATTGCTCTTCAATGATAGAGTGGAAAGCTAAATCAAAGATTGTCGATGGAAGAAAAATTTATAGCGTTGAAGCTAAGATCAAAGAAGGCGATAGCTGTACAGAAAATGGGTGTACCTACTCTGTGGCAAAAGTGGAGAAAGGCCAATTTAAGAATTTTAATAAACTTCAATTTAAACCAACAATGAATGGTTTTGAAGAATGTCTCGAAGCCTCTGGTGTTATAAAAGATGGCAAAGTAGATAAAGATTCGATTTATCCTGGATCAGTGGATGAAAAATTTGACGGCTTTAAAGAAAGTGGAGAATTACTTTTCGTATCAAATGGTCCAGCCACGCGTCTGATAAATGCGAAGTACGATAAGTTTGTTGAAATTGACCGCTGCGAATTTTTTGAGAAGATTCTACCAGAAGGATTTGTTGTTAAATCCCTTGATCAAGAGGAAAGGGAACGAATCGAAGCTGAAAAGAAAACTATTGAGGGTTGTGGTGATTACAATAAGATCTCTGATTTTATGGAAAAATACCAAGGTTACTCTGATGAATTAAATAAAATCCGAGACACATTGATCCTAGATGCAGTGAAAAAAGCGGCTAAAAATATTGCCGCTGGCAAATACACTGAAGAGGACTTAAAGGCGATAGCAGATTTCGAAAAATTTATGGTAAAACCAAAAGTTGATCTAGCCGCTGACTTGTATGAAGAAGCCCAGGACTTAGAGGGTGATGAGCAAGTTGCAAAGATTGCTCAAGTAAAAGCCATTTTGGATGAAATTGCCGCCTATAATAAAGAGCCCTACATCTCAGCAGCAATTGTTCAAAAACTTGAAGCTGATGGGCGATTTGATGATGCTCAAGTGGCCAATGGAATTAAAGCACTCATCGTTAGCCATGCTAAATTGGGTCAAAAAGTTGATGGTGTAGTTGTCACAGGTGATGTCGCCTTGGCTAAATCAAAACAATTAATAAATTCGTATGCGGCAGAAATAGTCACGAAAAAAGAAAAATATGAAATTAAAACTGGTCAAGTCACAGGCCAGTCAAATTTATATACTGATCTTGCGAGAAAAATGCGCCAGAACATTCAAATACGAACTGTAAATTTTTCTCAAGAAATCAATGCGGAGTATGCCCGTACTGTTCAGGGTGGGTATTGCTATCGACCTTATAGAAATGTTCAGCGATGTATTCAAGATTCAACGCAAAGAATTCAAGAGCTTCAGGCTCAA
Source organism: Bacteriovoracaceae bacterium (assembly GCA_947461145.1). Lineage (GTDB taxonomy): Bacteria > Bdellovibrionota > Bacteriovoracia > Bacteriovoracales > Bacteriovoracaceae > Peredibacter. The sequence continues at coordinate 2,951 of CANHJD010000121.1, read as the reverse complement.
CTTCAGCATTTTAATAAAGTTGATGCAGAAAGGGCTGCAGAATATGATCTAAAGGCACAAGAATACGCAACTCTTGAAAAAGAAGGTCGTGACTATGTGGCCAGACAAAATGGTGAAGTTGTTGAAGAGACAAATCAGCCAGTAGATACAACTACGCCACAAGCTCGTACTGATGAGGGTTATACTTTTAATTTTCAAGGTTATCAAAATCAACAGCAACAAGGTCAACAACCTAATCAACAACAACAATATTACCAGCAGCAACAATATTATAATCCCTACCAACAACAAAGTGGTGCCTATGGCCAGTATGGTTATTATGGCCAAGGATCAAATATGGGCGGGCAGCAAGGTGGCTATAATTTCAGTTACCAAAGTTCACAGCCACAGTACCAGCAAGGATACAATCCATATCAGCAGAGCATGTTTGGAAACCAAATGAATCCTTATCAACAACAATTTGCTAATCCTTACGGGCAGCAACAGCAGCAAGGTTTTTGGGGAAGCCCCTACCAGGCCTACGGAAATTTTAATATGTATGGCGGATATAGATAAAAAAGAAAAACCAAAGTAATCAAAAGCCCTCGTTGAGGGCTTTTGATTTTTAAATGAGAGAAAGATGAATAAGAAGACTTTTTTATTTTTAAACACCATCTACTTATTTTTCTTTTTGCCACTGGCCCATGCTCAATTTGAGGATATTGAAAAACGTTTGAAGAAAATTGAAGGTTTTGCAGCTGAAAGTTCCGCCCTAAATGAAAAGATTTCTTCCCTAAATGGAAAAGTTGTTGGTTTTAAAAATGAAAAAATGATTCCAGATGATGTGAAAAGTCTAACCGCAATCAAAGCGAAACTTCTGGAACTTCAATCTCAAGTCAGCTTGAAATCTGAATCTATTTCAAACTTTAACATTAAAAGAAAGCTCTCTGAATTAAAGTCAGTTCATGACACGAGAAGTGAATACTTAAATAATGAAAAAAAATTATCAGAACTCTCACGTTCCCCAACTTATACTGAGCGATTAAATAGATTTATTAAATTAATTGATGAGCGAAAATATAATCTCGCAAAAGCGGTCTTCTATTCACTCAACAAAGGGGAGCAAGAAATTGCTCAAAAATATGAAGCGACGAGTGACTATTTGCTCTCCAATGAGGGGGTCCAAGAAGGCCTTGAGAGAGAAATAAATAAGATGAAAAAAGACATCGGTGAAAATCTGAGCATCCCTGAAAGAGAGATGAGAGAAGTTCGAGATTTGGGTAATGAAGTTCTAGGCGAAGAGATTGCTTTTTATAACTTGCAGAAAAAGCTAGACGTCGATCAGTATGAATTAAAACTTAACGACAGCTGGAAGTTGGGTGGCTTTAGATGCGATAAGGAAGCTCATTATTTTAAATTAGATCAATTTCCAGATATGTTATTTCTAAAAAATGAAAATAACCTCACCAGCGTGATTCAGCTTAATCCTCAACAACCCAAAGAATTTAAAACGCTTTATAGCTGCAAAAAACAAGGCAAATTCGGTGGATGCCTTGATAATAAGAATAAAGTTCTTTGTTCACTGGATCCTGAGTGTGATCACTTATTAAAAGCATCTGATCTCAATTACCAGAAAAACAACTTTTTTAATGATATGAAATCCGAATTACCGGCCAAAGTTATTACAAACCTGAGAGATTTATTGCAAGGTAATGATCCCTTTAATTCACTAAATGTGTATGAAGAATTCAAAAAACTAGGTTACTACTCAAAATCAGAATTAGGTATGATGTTAAATCCAATCATCGAAGTAACAAAATCTATCACGGCACAAACGCCCGAGGAGTATCTCTCAAAGATTAAAATCGAAATTGAAAAACAAAAAAAGAAAATGATTGGCGAGATTTCAAAAAAAGCTGGGTCTCAGCCAGATAAAAAGAAGTTAGCCGACTCAGAAATAGCTATCTCGTATGTTTTTGCCTCTCTTCAAAGTGAGCTTGAAAGACTTCTTCAAGATGATTTTTTGCAAGACTCTATGACTATCAAATGCTCGCTCAATGCTTCATCTTTTGAGGACTTTTGTCGTAATTCAAAACTTTGGAGAGAAAAAGTCGTTCAGCTTAATAAAGGAATTGAAGTTTATAACTTGGTTCCGAAAGAGCAATGCAATGAGCGTGCTGTCTTTCGTTTTCCTAGACCAGTGAATGAGTCTGAAATAAGTTGTGAGTCTGATCTTTTAAATGGGCTAGAGAAGAGTATGAAAGAGATTCAAGCGAAGATAGAAAAATAAAAGGCCCTCTTTCGAGGGCCTTCATCTTAGAATTCTAAAGTTGCTTTAACTCCGCCGCCGTGAACATTGGCAAGGGCGAGATCATCTCCGTCATTCGTGAAGGCATAATACTGGCCCACTTTCCAATAAGCATAGTACCAGCTAATGATCACATTTGGATTCCAACGGTAATCAAAACCAAAGTCTAATTCAAAACCAAGATCGTTAGATTGCTTAGCCGCATCTGCATAAGAATAACCCTCTTCGTGATGATAAGCTTCTCCACTTCCATCGGCCGTCTCAAGAGCTTTGGCCATAATAAGAGATCCTTTCCAGGTCCACTTATCAGTTTTGTAAAATCCATAGAATTTATAAAAGCGAGAATTTGTAATAGAAGAATCAAAAATACTTCTTCCCCCTTCAGAGAAAGCAGCATAGTTATAGCGGAACATGAGTTCGGCCACATGATAGTTGGGATGCAAATAGAGGGCTTCAAATTTATTAGTGTCGCCGTTGTCACCATCTACTTGGCCACCTGTAAAGCCGATATCCCACTTCGGATTCAGTTCATACTTGGCTTCTACAATATAAGCATTTGACGTTAACTTTGCGTTATTGCCAGATCCATAAACATCGCCGTAGTCACCCGTTTGAAGGGAGGCTTCAGCTTCAATTTTAAGTTTATTCCATCTTTTTGAGATAT
>CANHJD010000120.1 GCA_947461145.1 Bacteriovoracaceae bacterium | reverse complement strand
TCTGAAAGCCCCTTAGGGAATTCTTCGGTTTCAATATCCGTTACAAAACCATACTTGTAATTGTCTTGAAGTTTTTCTTGTATACTCATTCTATGCCTTCGTCACCAGTGGGCAGTTATCGATTTTAGTCTCTGGCATTTTTTTTAATGCAAGAAGATTGTCCTCGGCCAATAACTCATTCAGTGAGAGAGAGTTAAATATTGTTATTAAATAATCATTAAGTCGCTTAATTGGTTGGGAAATGTTGCACTTATTAATGAGCTCGCATGGGCCTTCATGACAATCCATCATGAAGCTTTTCCCTTCAATGAGCTCCACTAGTTCAAGATAGGAAACTTCGCTCAAATCTTTTGAAATTGTATAGCCACCCTTAACTCCTTTTTGTGAGTGAAGAATGCCAGCCGTATTCATGAGCTGCATAACTTTGGCCGTTGTATCAAAAGGGGTTTCATAACGATCGCAGACTTCTCTTGCAGTCGTTAATTCTTGAGACTCTTTGTCTTTCATTAATTTGAGTACCATAAGTGCATACTCAACTTTTCTATTTAGCTTAATCATTATATACGCCAGATTTTAGCTTATTTGTAAATTTGTGGGCATCCTACCTTAAATAGGTCGCTTTTTCACCTATTTAATAATTGTGTCATTCACTGTTTAAGTTATGCCTAACTATTCATGTTTTCAGATAGTTAGGCAGTAGGGGAGGGATTTTACATTCTTTCAGGGGATTCAATTCCAAGCAAGGCAAGTCCCTGCTTTAAAGTGAGGGCCGTAGCGCGTGATAGTTGAAGTCTTGAGGAGCGGACAGGCTCGGCAGAAGAACCAACTGGGCATTCAGCATAAAAACTATTGTAGGCCCGAGAGAGGTCGTACAAATAACCGGTTAAAATAGACGGTTTATATTGCTCAGTTGCTTGTTGAACGACATGATGAAAATTCATAAGGGTTGCAATGAGGTCTTTTTCTTGTTGAGCTTCAATATGAATCACTTTTGAAATTGGATTACCCAGCTTGTTGAGCATAGAATTAATTCGCGCAAAAGCGTATTGGATATATGGCCCTGACTCACCATCAAGCTTTAACCAATCTTTCATATCAAAAACAATTTTCTTTGTTGGATCAATTCGAGTCATCCCGTATTTGATGGCCCCTTTGGCAACAATTTGCGCTGTCTTTTCAATTTCTTCTTGAGGCCATTCATTGGTGTAGCGAGCAAGGTACTGCTCTTTAATCATTTTAACCATGTTCTCAATTAGAGCTTGCAGGGGAACTATATTACCTTTTCTAGAACTCATGGCCCCGTCTGGTAGCTCAACGAAATCATACTGTAGATGAAAGCATTTTTTTGCGTTCTCAAACCCCATGAGTTCAAGCACTTTAAAAACCTGCTTAAAGTGATGCTCCTGCCTCTTATCAACAACGTAAATATTTTTCTCAATATGAAAGTCCTGAAACTTTCTACGAGCAAGCTCAATGTCTTTGGTGGCATAGAGACCGTTACCATCAGTTTTTAGAAGCATGCAAAAGCCAAGTTTAAAAGGCTCGAGATCTACACCAATACAACCCTTGTCCTCAATGAAGAGACCCTTGTTGTGATATTCTTTGGCAAGTTTTACGGAATCTGAATCAACTTCAGATTCCCAATACCAAACATCAAATTTTACATCGGCCCATTTATAAACTTCATTCATGAGTTCAATTGACCACTCTCTGGTTTCTTTCCAAAGATCGAAAAACTCACCCTGCTTTTGCTCAAGTTGCTTCAGAATTGCTGTCAGCTGCTCACGATTGATCGCTTCTTTCTCAGAGCCTTTTTCATCCTCAAGCTTGTTATGAGCGGTAGAATACATCGTACCCAGCCAAGCACCTTTGCGCTCTTTAGGAATCTCACCTTTATAGTGATATTTCAGATACCAAAGACATTTGGCCACATGTGTGCCGACATCTCCTGGGAATGTAGAAGCAACTATATCAAAGCCTGAATAACGATGGAGGCGAATAAGTGCATCACCCAAACAAAGATTTCTCATGTGACCCACATGCAGCTCTTTATGAGTATTGGGCTGAGAGTATTCGATCATAGTCTTTGGGGTATTTTCGGTTAGCTTAGTCGTAAATAAATGACCATCAAGAATATTTGGAACAAGTGTTTCAGCAATTGAGTTAAAGTCGAAATAAAAATTTAGATAAGGCCCCATGGCCACTTTTTTCTGGATGAACTTAGGAAGGTTTTCGCATTTCTCTTCAAGGGCCTTTGCCGCTTGTGCGGGGTTGGTTTTTGCTTCTTTAGCGACTAGAAATAAAGGAAAAGCGATGTCTCCAGCCTCTTTGTTTGGAGTTCCACCAAAAAGGGGATAGGCCTTCTCCCAAGGAAAGTCGACATCAAAGGCAGCTTTGATGGCCTGAGAAACAGAGTGGGCTAATTCCTTACGAAAATTGTCATGATAGCAAAACACAGACTAATCCTTAATTCATTAGTTAAAGGGACGATAAGATAAATGGTTGCATTAAAGGTAACATAAAATGTCCTTCAAGTTGATGCTTTTCTGCATGTTCTTTACTCCTGTTTTACTCGCCGATTCTGGCGAGAAAGTTCTTAATGGCTATGATCCGGCCGTTGATGTAATTGCTGAAAACTATGAAGCTGGCCCATTTTTGATATATGACTGCGTCGAGAAGCACTGGACCTGTGTGATGGAAAGTTACTATAAGGATTGTCAGGCCAAGCGAGAAAAAGACATTCATGAGAAGAAGTTAGATCTCACCTGTGCACCAATTGCTAGTATGGGTAATAAGAAATCATGTTTTCAGAAACAGCTTTTCATGGTGTCTCAAAACTTTGGTACAAGATTTTGTATCGGTGATGATTGGAAGCAAAAAGAAATTTCTTTCTAGTCGAGTTTAATGGACATCAGCATATGCTTGCCAATATTTTGGATTGTGAAGAGTTCTCCACTTGGCTTGAATCCAACCCGCGTATAAAAACCTAAGGCTTTCTCTCTCGCATTGCACCACAATAATGTACATTGATTCTGCTTAATAACTGGAAACGCAGTTCTTAGTAATGCAGAGCTTAACCCTCGCCCCTGAAAGTCAGGAAGGGTGGCCATTCCTCTTAACCTAAATTGGTAAGCATCTTCAAAGGACGGATGTTTTTCAAAATAAAATGATGCGACGCTAACAAGTTTTTTATCAACGAAAGCGCCTAAGTGGAAAGTGAGTTCATCATTATCGCCTTGAAAAATGCAATCCTCAATTGTTCCATTTGGACGCAACATCTTTTGGCGAATCGGGTAGGTATCGATTGATTTAATTCTTAAAACTTCCATTGGCCCATTACTCTAAAGGCAGTGGGAAGATTTGAAAAGAAATTAAAATAGTGAAATACGAATCAGATGTTCTAGACCAACCTTACCCACAGTTTGGATAAACATAGAAAAAGGTATGCTAGGAATTTTTGTTTCTGGACCTCTCCAGTCTGCTTTAAGAGTTAAAAGACAGAACTTGCCAATATCTTTAACAGAAATTGTTCCATTCAAATTTTTCAAAAATCCCGTTTCAAATAGAAAAGGGTAGTCTCCTGCCTTCGTGATTCGTGGAATTTTAAAAGTAAGGTCCATCGGAAAGGGGAGGAGAACATGATCCATAACGAAGTTTACTGATTGTTTCTGATCGTCGTAATGACTTTTCTTGATGAAATCAATAAATTTTGAATAATTCTCGTAGGAAGAAAGTTTTCTCATCGCACGAACGCAGTTTCTTGGGTGAATACCTGCAACAAACAACATCATTTGTTGTTCTTTCTCTTTCGGAGAGTCCACTTTACCTACTGAAATAACTTCGCCATTCAATAAATCTTCGGTTTGTCCTTCAGAAGGTGCGTAAAAAGGTTTAAGCTCCTGTAAAACAGGTTTTTGGAAAGATTCGGGCAGATTGACCTTGCTTTGAGAAAAGGCAATCTGCGAAAATGTAATGCACAGGGCAATAAAAAAAAATTGATATCTCATCGGTTGACCTATTGTTCTGTATCCCATTAATCTTATCCTATTGATTTTCCATCAAGCAAGCGAAAAGGAATTTGACTATGGCAGTCGGAGAAGTAAAACGTAAAGGTCCAAAGGTAAAAGAAGCGCTCATCGAAAGTAAAGATCAGCGTTGGCATTGCCGTAATCGCGTTACGTTAGTTTTCGGAAGTAATGATATAGAAGAACTTGATACTTACATCTACACGAAAGACTCACTGGAATTTAAAACTGTTAAATTTCATCAAGCAAAATCTAAGGCCATTGAAGAAATTCTAGATAACAGTATTGATGAATTTTATCGTGGGCACGTAACTGAAATTCATGTGGATCTTTCTGATGATGGTAAAGTTGTTTCAGTCCAAGATAATGGCATTGGATTTCCATTGGCAAAAATCAAAGACGTTTATACCGAATTTAGAACAGGTTCTAAATTTAAAGATGAAGAAGTTGATGATAAGGGCTTTCTCTATAGAACTCTAGGTCAGAATGGTCTTGGTGCTTCTGCAACTTGTTTAACATCTGATTTCTTTAAAGCAACAGTTCGCCACTATAATTCAAAGAAAGAGCAAACTTACGAATTCGTTGATGGTGCTTTAAAAATAAAAAAGACGGCAGAAAAAGCTTTTAAGGGACCATCCGGCGTAAAAGTTGAACTCACTCTTGCCAAGGAAGTTTATAAGAACCAGGTTATTGATAAAGAGCTTTTAAGAAAGCGCATAATCGATCTTGCTTATAACAATCCGGGACTTACTTTTTATTTTAATGATGAAAAGTATATGTATAAGAAAGGGCTCTTTGAGCTTGCAACCCGAATCGACCCAAATACGGCGCAGCTTTTTGGTGATGAGGTTTTTGAATACGAAACTACCAATATAAAAGGTGCAAAGGTAAAGGCGAAATACGACCTTCACCTCTCTCTATGTTTTGATAAAAAGTCAGATGATAAAGAGAAAATGATTTCATTTGTAAACTCGACACCGACCTATGATGGTGGATTTCATCATGACAGAATTAAGCGCTTATTTATTAACTCTGTTAAAGAGAAGCTTGAGAGAACGGCCAAAAAAGACAAGCTCACACTTGTAGACAATGACGTTCTTGCTGGATTTACTTTTATTATTGGTATTGTGATGCCTAACCCGCGTTTTGAGTCTCAGACAAAGCGTAAGCTCGTGCGTGATACTCTTTTAGAAAAAGCACTTGAGACTTTCATGGCCGATGGTGTGACCAAATTTATGCGCAAAAATCAGGAACTCCTAGATCATATCCTTGAGCGTGCTCGCTCTAGGCAGCGCTTGATGGACCTAAAGGATGCTTCAAAGCTTGCTAAAAAAGGCAAAAAACAAAGAGTAGAAAAACTTCTTGATGCTAATGAAAGAAAAGACCGTACCAAGTGTGCCCTCTTTATCTGCGAAGGGGATTCAGCAATTGGTGGTTTAAGATCAGCAAGAGATAAGCTTTATCAGGGTGGAATAGCCCTTAAAGGCAAACCGATGAACGTTTCTCAGGCTTCGATTAAAGAAGTTTTAGAGAACCAAGAGTTTGCAGACATCATGAGTTCTATTGGTCTGGCGATTGGACAAAAAGCAGATCCAAATGAACTTAGATATTCAAAAATTGTTTTCTTGGCCGATTCTGATGTTGATGGTGGTCACATCAACACTTTACTGACAAATTTCTTTTTTACTTTCTGGCCTGAAATGTTTGAGATGGGAATGATCCAGATTGCGAAAGCTCCACTCTTTGAGGTGATTACAGATAAGGGAACTATTTACTGTGAGTCTCCTGACGAGTTAGAAAAATTGAAAGCGAGAAAAGATATAAAAATAAAAGAGATCATGCGGAACAAGGGACTTGGTGAGATGAGCCAGGAAGCCTTCAAGCATGTTTTAAACCGTAAGGATTTTACCAAAATCTCAGTTAAAGACATGGGTGCATCGAAGAATATGCTTGAGACGTGTTTCGGTAAAGAATCTCAACTTAGAAAAGATCTTCTCATTGATTCTGATGAGATCGATGTCGATCTGACAAATATTATAGCAGGAAATAAAGCTGCAAAGAAAAAGTCCGCACGTGAGGCAAGAGCATAATTTATGAAAGAGAATAAATCACTTCACTCAATGACCGCTGTCCCTCTTGAAGCCCTAGTTAAAGAAGAGTACAGGACCTATCAGATTTATACTCTGATGGATCGAGCAATACCATACCTTCAAGATGGTCTTAAACCATCTCAGCGGAGAATCCTTTTCACCCTTTGGAAAAATTCTAACAAAGGGCTTATCAAAGTAAGTTCCCTCACGGGTTTAGTTTTAACTCTTCATCCCCATGGCCCAGCATCTGTTGAGCAATCTATTGTTAATCTTGCCCAAGATTACACATTTTCGAATAACTATCCTCTTATTGATAAAAAAGGATATTTCGGCGAAAGAATGGAAACTCAGGCAGCAGCTGCCCGTTATATTGAATGTAAGCTTGGTAAAGTTGCTGAGCTTTTACTTTTTGATGATATGAACCAAGTTGAAATGGTTCCCAATTACGATGAGAAAGTTATGGAGCCAGTTGGGCTTCTTCCAAAACTTCCAATTATGCTTCTAAATGGTGCAGAAGGGATCGGGACTGGGTTCTCATCTGTCATCCCTAGCTTTAATCATGACGACATTATCAAGGCCATGATCTCATTTGTCCAAACTGGAAAAGTGAAAAAGATTAAGCCCTATTTCAGATACTACACGGACAAAGTTGAAATTGATGAGAAGGGTCGAATCATAACAAAGATGAGCTTCAAGCAGGTTGGAGACAAAATCTTTATTACCGAAGTTCCTAGAGGTTATGACGCGTCCAAAATTTATCGTCACCTGAATAAGCATATGGATGCCGACTTCTTGAAAGACTACATTGATTCCTCTGTTGATAACGTGATTAATGTGGAGCTTGTTTTTAAGCGTGGGCAGACACCAACCCTTGAAGAAGTTGAAAAAACAATGGGAGCAATCAGTTCAATTGTTCCAAATTACACCCTAATTACTGAGAAGGGTGTTAAGGTGTTCCATACTGTTGAAGAAATTCTAGAAGTCTTCACAGTTCAGAGGGTCGCGATTACTAAGCGCAGGTATGAGCTTTTAATCAAGGATTATGAAGATCGATTAACAAAGAACAATGAGATTATCCGCTTCATTAAAGAAAAGCATTACGCTATTGCTGAGAAGAAGGCGAACCGTAAAGACTATATCGACTATCTTTCAAAGCAGAAATTTTTCTATGCTGAGTATCTTGCTGACATGGCGATCTATCGAATGACTAAAGAAGAAGTTGAAAAGCGCCAACTCCTTATTAAAGAGGAGACTAGCGCCTTGGCAGAATTCAGAAGAGTCTTAAAGTCTCCTGAACTTTTGAAAAAGAAGTTGATTGATGAATTAGAAGACGTTGGTAAAAAACTTTCTGCTATTATGGATGATAAAGAAAAAGAGAAGAAGCGAGTTTTTGCAAAAGGTGGATCTAGTAAACCACCCTCAAAAACAAGACAGTAAAAAAAAAGCCCTTTTTTAAAAGGGCTTTTTTTTAATCTTTTTTTGAATTTGGATCTTCTTCCTCATAAAGAATGTAGTGAAGACT
>CANHJD010000119.1 GCA_947461145.1 Bacteriovoracaceae bacterium | reverse complement strand
CTGCTGCCGAAGCTGCTGTTGGTTTAGCAATTGTAATTCGTTTCTTCCAAATTAAAGAAACAATTCATATTGATGAAGCGACACAGTTAAGAAATTAAGGGTTAATATATGGAATATACCGTTGGAAGTATTGCACCGATTTTTTTATCACCCGTAATAGCATTTGTTATAAATGCTTTTTTTGGAAGAAAATTACCCCGCCAGGGTGACTGGTTAGCAACATTAAGTATTTTTATTTCTTTTATATTTTCGGCCAGAATCTTTGGAGATTTTGTTTTTGGTCAATTCGCGACTGATTACTACATCCATAAAGTATTTACCTGGTTCGATCTTTCATATGGTTCTCAAATCTTTAAAATAGATATGGGGATTTATATAGATAATATGGCCGCGATCATGTTGTTGATGGTTTCAGGTGTTGCAACACTTATTCATCTTTTCTCAACTTGGTATATGGATCATGATGAAAAACACGGAAGATTTTTCGTCTTCTTACCTCTATTTACCTCTGCAATGTTGGGATTAGTTCTTTCAGATAATCTTTTCTCACTCTTTATCTTTTGGGAAATCATGGGTTTCTGCTCATACTCTCTAATCGGTATCTACAATAAGAAAGAAAAAGCAGGAGATGCATCGCTAAAAGCATTCATGACTACTCGTGTAGGGGATGTTTTTTTACTTTTAGGAATTGTTTCACTGTGGATGGTTTTAGGATCTGTTAATTACGTTGATATTTATGCGGCAATTGCTGAAGGCAAATTTGTGGGCCAGCAGGTCCTAGGAATTTCGCTAGCAACTTTTGCTGGTTTTTGTATTTTCATGGGCGGCATGGGTAAATCTGCTCAGTTTCCTCTACATGTATGGCTTCCAGATGCCATGATGGGACCGACTCCAGGTTCAGCTCTAATCCACGCAGCGACGATGGTAGCTGCTGGGGTTTATCTTTCTTTAAGAATGTATCCATTAATGGTTATTGGTGATCTCACTGGTTTTATTGCAATAATTGGTGCAATCACGGCGTTTATGGCCGCAACAATTGCCCTCGTTCAAACTGATATCAAGGCTGTTCTCGCCTTTTCAACAATCTCTCAGCTTGGTTACATGATGATTGGTGTTGGAGTTGGTTCTTATAACGCTGCATTCATGCACTTAATTACTCACGCTGTTTTTAAGGCGTGTCTCTTCTTGTCTGCCGGTTCAGTTATTCACTCAGTGCATGAGCAGGAAATGCCAAAACTAGGTGGATTAAGAAAATACCTTCCCTATACTTTCCTCGCAATGATGTGCTGTACACTAGCAATTGCTGGTGTCCCATTCTTTTCTGGATTTGTTTCAAAAGATAGAATTCTTGGTGATGCTCTTTATTGGGGTTTCATGGCTGGGCAAAGTCCGTTTCATGCAATTGTTCCAATTCTTGGGTTCGCTGGTGCAGGCTTAACAGCGTTTTATATGTTTAGAATGATGTTTCTAACTTTCTTTGGTGAAAACAGAACTCACTCTCATGATGATCACGGACATGGGCATAAGCATGGACATGATGATCATCATGGCCACGAAATTCATCATGAACACCTGAGCTTTAATTCAAATATACCGCTTCTTATTTTAACTGTATTCACCTTAGGGTTTTGGTACTGCGGAACCATGACTGGACAAAGTTTTGGTAAGGTCTTTGGTGCAAAAACAGAATGGTTTAAAATACTTGTAGAAGCTCCAAGAGTTGAAAAATTTGTTAAACATGACAGAGAAGAATTTGGAAAAATTGATTCAAGGATAAAAACTGAACTTGAACATGCCCATTATCACCACCAGACTGGTTATGCTGGTCCAAACCCGGATGAGCACAAAATTCATACAGCTCACACCATCGGCGCAATTCTTTCAATTATAATAGCGTTCTCAGGAATATTCCTCGCCTTCTTGATGTATATCAAAAAGTCTGTAAAGCCATTTTCAGAAACATTTGCTGGTTACACAGAGACCCTTAAAAACAAATACTACTTTGATAATTTTTATGTAGATGTGTTGATTAAGAAAGGGCTTCTTGGTTTAAACAGAGCTCTCTCTTGGTTTGACATGGGTGTTTATGACCGCTTTGCAATTGATGGGTGGGCAACGATTAACCGCTACATCTTTAGAGCCTCAAAATGGTTTGATAACGTTGTAGTTGATGCTATCGGGGTAGATGGAACTGGGATGGCAGTGAATTTATTTAATCTAGTTTTAAGAATCATTCAGTCTGGGAAGATCCAGTTTTATTTCATTATGCTGATCATGGTTCTTGCTAGTTATGTTTGGAGTATTAATCTTTAATTTTAGTTTCTTTTTATAGAGAGGTTCGTTGTGAACGGAATTTTGAATTGGATTTTATGGTTACCTATTATTGGAATGGTGGGAGTTATACTAACTCCTAAGGCGAAAGAAAATGTCATTCGTCTTGTAACATTAGTAACAACATCTATTACGTTGCTCTTATCAATCCTTCTTTATTTGAAGTTTGATACATCAACAGCTGAGATGCAGTTTGTTGTTAAGTTTCCATGGATTGAGCAATTCCACATCAATTACTTCTTAGGAATCGATGGCATTACCATGCTCATGACATTTCTGAATGCTCTCCTCTTTTTTATTTGTACACTTTCTTCGTGGACGATCCATAAAAATGTTAAGGCCTATTTCGCCTTACTTCTTATGCTTCAATCAACAGTTTTTGGAGTATTTTTCTCTTTAGACTTCTTCCTTTTCTATGTTTATTGGGAAGTTATGCTTCTTCCAATGTTTTTCCTTATCGGTATTTGGGGTGGGGAAAACAGAGAGTATGCAGCGATTAAATTCTTTCTTTATACTTTCTTTGGCTCAATTTTCATGCTTGTTGGTATCATTGCCCTTTACTATGCAACTGGTAAAGGTGTGGATTCATTTAATATCCTTGCCCATCAAGGCGGGAAATTTGTAAATGAAACTGTGACAATTTTTGGCCACCAATTTTCATTTGAGCATATTTTCTTCTGGTTCATGTTTTTAGGGTTTGCCATTAAGGTTCCAGTATTCCCATTCCATACTTGGCTTCCTCATGCACACGTTCAGGCACCTACAGCGGTTTCAGTAATTCTCGCTGGTGTACTTTTGAAAATGGGAACCTATGGTTTCTTGAGAATTGCTTTTCCTATTTTCCCAAAAGCCGCTGTTGATTCGTCGACAATTATTGCAATTTTAGGCCTTATCTCTGTTATCTATGGTGCTTTCTGTGCTATGGCCCAAGATGATGTGAAAAAGCTCGTTGCTTACTCTTCAGTTTCTCACATGGGGTTTGTTATGCTTGGTTTATCCGCCATGACAACTCAAGGTGTGAATGGTGCTGTTCTTCAGATGTTCAATCACGGTACATCGACTGCGATGATGTTCTTACTTATTGGAATTCTCTATGAGCGCTCCCACCATCGTTGGATTGTAAAACCAGATGGTTCTAAAGGTTACGGCGGACTTTCTACAAAACTTCCTAAATACACAACAGTATTTATTATTGGTATGTTTGCCTCTTTAGGTCTTCCAGGTCTCTCAGGATTTATCTCAGAAGCCTTGATCTTTTTAGGTATCTATCAGAAGTTCACAACGATTACTATTATTGCAGTAGTTGGTCTATTGATTGGTGCAGCTTATCTTCTATGGATGTTTAAGCGGATGTTCTTCGGTGAGGTTAACCCTGAAACTGAGGATTATGAAGATATGAATGCTCGTGAGGTATTTTATATGCTTCCACTTTGTATCTGTGTAATTGTCTTTGGGATTTTCCCGAGCCCATTACTTAATGTGATGAAAGCATCTGTTGGTCATCTTGTTGAATTGATGGCGAAATTTTAAGCGAGGTACTTGTGATACAGCAGCTCTTTGGATTTTTAGGCTATTACATTCCAGAAATAATCTGTGTTGTTTTAATGACAACACTTCTGGTGGCTGAATCCGCTGTAAAAGATGAAAATGCAAATCGTGGCAAAATTATTGGTTATGCATTGGCCGTTCTCTCAATTTGTTTGATTTTCTTATTTCAAAACCTTGGAGAAGCCCCTTTACATATTTTTCATAAAGCTGTGACGATTGACCCATTTAGTACTTTAATCAAGATCATTATGGTCTTGGGGACAATGGGAGCAATTTTATTAAGTTACTCGTCAAAAGATATCTACTCAAATTTGAAGTCTGAGTTTTGTATCATGGCCGTTGGAGTTTTGATTGGGGGAATGCTTTTAGCTTCTGCCAACAATATGCTGACACTCTATCTTGGAATTGAAACACTTTCCATTCTCTCTTATGTGATGAGTAGCTTTAAAAGAGATGAAGCCACCTCAACAGAAGCTGGAATGAAATATGCTTTATATGGGGGGTTGTCAGCTGGTGTAGCCCTTTACGGAATTAGTCATCTCTACGGGATACTAGGCTCAATTCAATTTGCTGAAATGGCTTCAAAACTTCCAGGGCTTGAAGGTGCAAATCTTGCAATAGTTATGGTTGCATTCATCCTGTTCTTTGTAGGAATTGGGTATAAAATTTCATTATTCCCATTCCATATGTGGACACCGGATGTTTATCAAGGCTCACCAATACCTGTGACTGCCTTTTTCTCAATAGTTCCTAAGTTGGCCGGTCTTGCTTCACTCGTTCGTATTTCTATGATCTTTTTCTCACAATCTAGCGTCTTAACGATTTCTTGGGTTGGATTAATGATAGTGATCTCTGCCATGACAATGTCCGTTGGAAATATAACGGCTATTGGGCAAAATTCAGTTAAGCGACTTCTTGCCTTTTCTTCAATTGGGCACGTTGGATTAATGATACTAGGTGTGGTTGTGCTAAATGATGTTGGGATCAGGGCAATTCTATTTTATGGTATTGCTTACATGTTCATGACCTTGATCGCTTTTTATATCACTTCCCAATTATCAGATATGTATGGCAGCGATTCACACGAAGTATTCAAGGGTTTAATTTATAAACACCCATTAATGGCAATCATCATGGCCGGTGTTTTATTTTCACTGGCCGGAATGCCACCATTCAGCGGTTTTGTAGCTAAATTCAATATATTCTCTGTAATTATCGAAAAAAAGCTTTATGGAATTGCTATTGTTGCAGCCATCAATTCAGTTATTTCACTTTACTACTATGTAAAACTCGCCAAAACGATGATTTTCAATGAGGCCGATGGTGAGTCTAAGGTAACTGGATTTACACCTGCCAATCAGGCCGTCATCGTTGCTCTTTTTATTCCTGTTCTTATGCTTGGGATTTTCTGGGAAAAAATTATGATTCTTTCTGGAAACGCGACTATTTTTATAAACTAAAGCTGATAAAGAGAGTAGGTCTTTACCTACTCTCTCTTTGTTTTTCCCCTAAATCTCTAAAATCTCATATAATAAATCATGCAGAAGTATCGAATCCGACTAAGGAATAGTCGGGTGATAGGTCCATTTAATACAGATCAACTCTTTGAGTTAAAGTCTAAAGGACATATTCAAGGAAATGAGGAGGCGCAACTTTTTCCAATTGGAGAATGGAGACCCATTTCTGAATTTGATTTTTATCCAAAATTAAATGAACTAAAATCGATTATTCAGGAAACAAAAAACGCAAAAGAAGAAACATTTGTTATTGATTTGGCGAAGCTTAGAAATCAGCAAAATGAAAAAGATCTGGAAGAATTAGATATTTTAGAGCATGCCCCTCAAACAAAAATAACAGAAACAATCCATCTCAAAAGCAATAGTCATGCAGGCCAAGTACCTTTGCCAAGTGAACTCCAAATTGAACAAAGTGAATCAGCAGTTTGGGAATTAGAAATAGAAAATACAAATGATGATAAAACTCAAATAAATCCACAAGCTCAAAAAGAAATTGAAAAACTGAGGCAGTTACAAAAAGAAAGGCAAGAAAAAGAGAAACAAAAAAAAGAAGAGCAAGAGCGAATTGAAAAAGTAAAACAGGAAAGCCTCCAAGTTCAAAAAATTGAACCAAGAGATGATTCTACTCAAATGATTAAATTAGGAAGTCTTGAAAAAGAGCTTCTTATTTCGGCTGCAGAAGAAGAAAAGAAAATAGAAATTGAAGAAAAGAGTATCAGAAGAAAGAAAAAGGAAGAGGAAAGAGAAGAAAAGATAGCTCCCGAAGATGAAAATGAAGAAGTAAAGAAGAAGAAAAAATTACGCTTGATTATTCTCTTTGCAAGTATAGCGATTGGTTACGCAATACTCTTCCCCGATGATGGTGCTCCAAAAAAACAGCCTTTTGTTCACCTAGAGCCCATAATAGAATTTCCAGTTCCATTTGATAGCGCAGATGCAAGAAAATCAAAAGTTGAATTTGAAAAAGCGCGCGAGCTTTTTGCTGCTGGAGATTACGTGAGCATCGTAAAAGCTGGTTTGTTACTAAAAAAAAGTTACGAAAACAACATAGATGATAATGAAGTTTTGAGTTTGCTAGTTAGAAATTATTCAGAGCAACTACGTTATTCAAGGGAAGATAAGCTTGCCTCTGCCCAGGTCATATTTAATCTAATTCAATCGAAAAGACCATTTTTGGCAAAAGAACCAAATGGAGTCATTGGATTAAATTTATTTTATATGGCAATAAATAAGCCCGAGGCTGCTGCAGATGTAATCTCAAAGTATTTAAAACTTTATCCGAAAAATGTAACACAAGACCTATTTGCGGTTTATTTATCAAGCCTTTTAAAACTTGGTCGAATGGATTTAGCGACACAGTTTGTGTCAGCGATTGAAAAGGCTCATCCAAAAAATAGATACAGTTATGAAGCCTTGATTGAGTATTACAAGATGAATCAAGAAAATGATAAAATTGAAACCAATCTAAATGAAGCAATTTCAAACTTTCCAAATCTTGTAAATTTTTATCTTTTAAAGGCAGAATATAGGATAAAGCAAAGAAAATTAGAGGAAGTTTCACCCTTGCTGGCCAAGGCTGAAGAACTCAATCTTGAAAAGAATGAGCTAAACAGATCAAGATTTTTGGCGATTAAAGGACTTGAATTTGCTCTAAAGGGAGATGTAAAAAATGCGACAGCTTTTATTACAAAGTCTCTTGAAATTGAGGAATCCTCAGACCTGAGAATGATGCTTGCTGATCTCAATGAAACGGAGGGAGATCAAGGGGAGACTAATAAACTGATTTCAGAATCTAAAGCTTTAAAGTTACTAAGTCAGGCAAAAGATTTTTTTGAAAAGCGAAACTATGAACTCGCAATGAGTTACGCAGCAAGAGCGACAGATGCACTCGCTGGTCACATACCTTCAGAATTATTCTTAGCAAAAGTACAATTAAAGCTCGGCTTAGCAAGGCAAGGACTAAAAACACTAGAGTCGCTACTGCAAAAATATCCCGAGGACAAATCAATAAATCTAGCCTTAATTGATGCTTATATTGAAACTTACAAATTTAATGATGCAAAAACAAGAATTGGAATCCTTTCAGGCAGTGAATTAAAAAACAGTTTTGAATTTGCGTCAATAAATGGAAGACTTTATATGAGAATGGGTGATTCCCTTCAAGCAATATCATGGTTCAAAAATTCTATGAATATGAACCCCCTGAATGACAGAGATATTTTTTATCTTGTAGAGCTACTAATCAAAAGAGCAAACTTTGATGCTGCAAGAATTCTAAT
>CANHJD010000118.1 GCA_947461145.1 Bacteriovoracaceae bacterium | reverse complement strand
GAATAAGGCCTTTAATCTTAAAATAAAAGAGGATCTAGAAAAGCAGGGATTAAAGTCTAAATTTGTTGATACATGGAATTATGCCCATACTGGGGATGGAAACATGCACTGCTCGTCCCACTCCCTCACTTATTGCCGTCCGCGAGGCTTGAAATGAAATATTTATTTATCCTCCTTCTAATAAGCTCGACGGCGTCAGCTTCACTTCTTGGACCAATTTTTGAATGTCGAAATGATAACCATTCATTTTCTCTTGTTGTGAGTTCAAGGTCTGATGCAACCATTCATTATAAAAAAAATATTTGTCCCATTAAAATTGTTGAAATATCCCATCGTAAGGGAAGAGTAGGGGCCGACGGTCTTAATTTAAATTTTGTCGTGAATGATTGTCACAAGAAAATCTTTTATAATAAAGGATTCTTGAAAATTGATAAAAACTCATCAGTCGCCGGTTACACAGTGTATGTTCTGGCCCTAAAAGGTCAGCAAACTTTTGAGTGCAAAGCTACCAAGCCTCAAGTTGAGAAATTAATGAAGCTAGAAGAGCTATAATTCTTAGTCAATGTAATCAGAATTTTTATAGAACTTCACCTCAGGGTTCTTCTCCATCGCAAGTTTCAAATCCCATTCAGTTCTTACGGCAAAGCAAAGGCGCTTGTCTTTGTCTTCCATAATCACGGACGAGTAGTCTTGAGCAAACTTTTCTTCCATCTTTTTGTCTGGGAATTTTAACCATCTTACTCCGGCCCATGATACTGGCTCGTAAGTGGCCTCGACAGAATACTCATCCTCAAGTCGGAATTTTACAACTTCAAACTGGAGTGCTCCAACGGCCCCTAGCATTTTTTCGTTCGTGTGGCGTCTGATGAACAACTGAGTTGCCCCTTCCTCAGAAAGCTGGGCAAGGCCCTTCTCAAGGTGTTTTGCTTTCATAGGGTCTTTGGCCGTCACGCGCATGAAAAGCTCTGGGGAGAAGCTTGGGATCCCCGTATAGCGGATCATCTTTTTACCCATGGAGAACGTGTCACCAATTTGGTATTTGCCGGTATCATATAGACCGATGATGTCTCCCGCCAATGCCTCCTCGGCAATATCACGATCACGGGCCTGAAAGATGAGTGGGGTCGCAATTCTAATCTCTTTGCCTGTTCTCACGTGATAAATTTTTTCATTTCGCTCAAAGCGCCCAGAACAAACACGCATAAATGAAATTCGGTCACGGTGCTTTGGATCCATATTCGCCTGAATTTTGAAAATAAATCCAGTAAACTCTTTGTCTGTTGGATCGATCGTAATTCTGGCAGCATTTGAATCATAGGGTGCTAGGACAGCTTCTCTTGGTTTTGGCGTCGGTGCAATTTGAGTGATGAGATCTAGAGTCTCTTTCACGCCGAAATTCTTGAGGGCCGAACCAAAAAAGACTGGGGTCTGAATGCCGGCCTGATACTCCTCCATAGAAAATTCTGGGATAAGAGTTTCCACCATCTCTAATTCTTCTTTAAGCTTTTCTACAAGTGCTGGGCCAATGGCCTCTTTTAAGGATACGGCATCAAGATTGGATGCATCGACATAACTTGGAGTGAAGGGATCTCTCGAATCTTTAAAACTTAGAATTTGCTTAGTTTTAAAATCATAAACACCTTTGAAGTCTACGCCATTTCCTACCGGCCAGGTCATTGGGATACACTGAATTTTCAGAATGCTCTCAATGTTATCAAGTAAAGCAAATGGATCCATGGCCTCACGGTCAAATTTATTCATGAACGTGACGATAGGGGTGTCACGCATGCGGCAGACTTCCATTAATTTGATTGTCTGGGCTTCAACACCCTTAGCTGAATCAATCATCATAAGCACTGATTCAACCGCCGTCAGTGTTCTATATGTATCCTCAGAGAAGTCTTTGTGACCTGGAGTATCTAGAAGGTGGAGAGCGCGATCATTGTATTCAAAGCTCATCACTGATGAAGTGATGGAAATTCCCCGCTGCTTCTCAAGCTCCATCCAGTCAGATTTTGCATAGTCACCAGTTTTTGATTTAACCATACCCGCTTCGCGTACGACTCCCCCAAACCAAAGAAGTTTCTCTGTCATTGTCGTTTTACCGGCATCGGGGTGGGAAATAATAGCAAATGTGCAGCGCGGCTTAAAACTCATGTTTAATGTTCCTGTAATCATAAATTCTGAGTCGTTAGACATATCAAATTATCGAGAGGATGTACACGAGAAGCTGTTATTTCAGGTAACAGAGGATGTGAATACGGCCTACGAAAGCAAACCACTATTATGATTACTTTTTTTGGTAAGATAGAAAACTTTTACAAAAATTGCGTTCAAATTCGTTCTTGTTATTTTTGCATCTTCTCGTCAATTCCTCAGAGGCAAACTGCTTATTCTTAAGTGAAATTTCTTTATCCTTAAATAGAATTAAGCAGCTTCCAAGGTCTTTAGGGCAGGATTGTATTAAAAATTCTGCAGAGGACTTCTCATTTGTTAGGTATTTCTGAACATAATAGGCAAGCCTGCAGTTAAAATCATTGCTCTGGATACATTTGAGCTCCCAATTTTTTTTGAGTTCCAGGTTTAAATCCTTTCTATTTGTCCTTTCAAGGAATGGTTTAAGGGAGCCATAGGTTAATTTTGTCAAGGCCGGGAGTGATAGTAAAAGCTCTGAGTCGATCTTCTTCTCTAGATTGGAGGAGTAAGCACCAAGAAAATATAGGCTCTCCATTTTGTCGATCACGTGAAGATTTCTGGAGCTGATATCATTGCTCGCATATGAATGAAAAAATATAAAGACAAGCAGGCCCGCCATTAAGGAAAAAACAAGTAGTTTTAACTCTGAGAAGTAGCATCGTAAGGATTTAAGTGTTGAGTAGACGGCCACTGTCCAGAAAAAATCGATTAAAAGAGTTGCTTTTATAACCCAAGGAAAATAATTGTTAGCGTCGGTTTCTTCGAAAGCGAAGTAGAACAATAAAACAAACAATCCATACACGATGCCTGAAGATTTTGCTTTGTCTTTTATGGATCTATTCTTCTGATAGTTTTGTCTTTGTTGAATGCTCTGAACATAGTTAGGGAGTATTCCAAAAATTAAAATCATGATCATACTGATTACAGCTAGCCATGCAACTAGGGAAGCGACTGACATCGTGCTAAACACCGGAAAGAAATCCTCGGATTGAAGTATCTTTGATATTCTCTTGGAGGCGTCATCAAAATAATAATAAACGAGAACCACTGATACCATTAATAACATTAGTAATATCAAGAAAATTTTAAATATATTGATTAGCCCATGCGCAAGAAAGATATGAGGCTTCTTCGTTGGTGTCAGAAGAATCCATTCCAAGGATGTTGGTACATAGATGGAATTATGAAAATATGAAACGAGCGGGAATATAATGAGAAGCACAACACCAATAAAAACCGTTTTTGATTCCTCAGAAATTGGCGACAATTTAATTAATAACGAAATAACCAGAGCAAAACCAAACAAAATGATTAAAACTTTTACTGCTTTCGGTATGAAAAATTGAATTAGCTTATTCATTTTGGTCCTGCTGGCTGTAGTAAATATATAACTCTTCAAGTGTTACATTTCTTTTGTCCTCGAGGAGTCCCTGAAAAGTGTTTGAATCGTAGATCGCATTTGGCAAGATGTAAGAATTTGAACCATCGCTATTTATCCCAGACCATATGCATCCAGAGATGTTACTAATTGGATGATGTGGGTCGAGGGTCCTGACTTTTTTAAAGTTACAAGGAATTTCTGAAAGTGCGGTCTGAAACTTGATCTTACCCTTTGATAAAAATAAAACGTCGCTGCAGTAATGCTGAACTTCATTCACAATATTTGTTGTCAAAATAACTGTGCCACCTTTGCTTGTGAAGTCGCTTAGAAGAGAAATGAAATATTTCCTGGAAAAAGCATCTAAGACAGATGTGATTTCATCGATTAAGAGAAGTTCGGGCTTTTGCGCCAGCGCCGCTAACATCACGATTTGCATTTTTTGACCGCGGGAATATTCTCCGAACTGTTTATGTAGATTTATTTTTACTTCCGCTGCCTGCCTAAAAAATTGATCAAGATCAAAATGTTCAAAAAACTTACCATACTGAGGAATAAACTCACTTATCGGAAGTGGAAAATCCAATCGAATTCTTTCTGAAACATGACCAATTTTGTTTTTTAGATGATCTGGATTATTTTTTATACTCTCACCGAATAAGTGGCACTCACCAGAGTCCAGTTTTTCATGCCCCATCAAAAGATTAAGGATTGTTGATTTGCCAGAACCATTCTTTCCCAATAACGCAGTAAAGGAACCTTTTTCAATTTGAAAATTCACGTCATCCAAAACATTATTGTCATGAAATGATTTGCTGAGGTTTTTGACTTTAAGGATGCTCATACCTTGTCTCGATTGAATTTGATTGGATCTTATACTAACTGAAAGAGGCATATTTCTGAGATTATTCTTCTTGATTAACTAAGTTATCGATTCATTAAGGCTATCAAAAAGATAGGTGCCAAATAAATCGGGCATTTTTGTAAGGTAAACTCAACCTTTGTGTTTTATATGAAGCGAATTTGTTGGCCGCTCTTTAGATGAAATTAAGGTCTCATCTGCTCATTCTTACATCTAAAATATCTCTCATGAAGCTAACAACAGCATATTTATATTTGATTTCACTCTTTGTAACATTGCAGGTGGGACTCCTGTCTTATTTTCAGGGAAGAAAATATCACTCCAGAGATTTTGCTCATCTTGCAGAGTTTTGGTTTTCACTGACGACCATGACGATCATTTCCTACTTTTTTCGCTCCTCCAGTCCTCAAGTTGTCGCCCTCAGTTTAGTAGGATGGATTTGGCCAATCAAAACCATTACTCAGATTCTTGAGGACATGACAGGTAAGTCGTTAGTTAATACATTACTTGTCTTGGTTCCTGTTACTGGAGCAATAACTTCACTGGCCCTAGCCTTAAATCACACATCATTTCTTGTCATTACTCTTCCATTTAGTCTTGGCCTGGGGATTGTAGGGATGATGCTTATTTTAAATGTTTATAAGGATAGGCCACACTATTCTATCCTCGGGAATAGTTCATTTGTTTTTGTCGGCCTTTTCTTTTTACTACATCTTTTTTTTCCTTATTGGCGGATGAACCAAGATCTCATCATGTTTGGTGTAACGGCACACATCATGATTTTGGT
This sequence comes from Bacteriovoracaceae bacterium, assembly GCA_947461145.1. Taxonomy (GTDB): domain Bacteria; phylum Bdellovibrionota; class Bacteriovoracia; order Bacteriovoracales; family Bacteriovoracaceae; genus Peredibacter. The sequence goes on along the minus strand of CANHJD010000118.1, from coordinate 2,519 downwards.
AGGACTTGCAACAACAACTTTTTCTTTTTATTTAGAAGTTTTGAAAAATAAACATGAAAAACAATGGGAGAGTCTTCTAAAGGAAAGGAGCGATCAGCTTTTTGGGCAATCAAAATATTCTGAGCTTGGAATGATGTCAGCAGGCATTGCTCATGAGATAAATAACCCGTTGGCAATTATTCAGGCAAAAACAACTCAGCTTTTAAGAATTCATCGTGATCCTCAAAAGGTTAATGAATTATCAGAGGGTCTTGAGCAGATTATGTATACATCAGAAAGAATTAATCGCACGATTCAAGGAATTAGGGAGTTTGTTCATCAGGATGAGCGGTTATTGGTGGAGGATTTTTCAGTCAAAGAACTCATAGAAGATGTCTTGGCCTTTTGCGGACAAAGAATGAAAAATCATGGAATTAATTTGCGACTTTATGGAATAGATAATCTTCAGTTACGAGGTCATAAAATTCAGTTAGAGCAGGTCCTGTTAAATCTTTTAAACAATTCATTCGATGCGATTGAGTTTTTGCCTGAAAAATGGATTGAGATCACTGCTCAGCAAACTCCTGAAACAGTACAGATATATGTAAAAGATTCAGGAGGTGGAATCCCGCAAGAGATCAGAAATCGCATGATGGAGCCCTTCTTTACGACAAAAAATGTTGGAAAAGGAACTGGACTTGGGCTTGCTCTTGCTAAGGGAATTCTTGAAAAGCATGGTGGTGAGCTCGCTTATGTTGATAATAGTCCTCACACAACCTTTTTGATTCAGTTGCCAAAAGTATATTCAAAAAAAGTGGAGATTAGAGAGGAAGAGCACCCAGTTATTCATTGAATAACTGGGTGAGAAAAGTTTTTATTTAAGATTCTTGATGGGCCTTTACAATCATGGCACAGAGATCCCCTGGAGTGGTGCTTCTTAATCTATCAGCATTCACTCGATCTTCGATTATATCCGGCAAATGATTTGTAATTATTTCTGTAAAAATAGGATTTTTATTTGCATTCACTTCATCGACTCGATCAATCGGGGTGAAATGAGGAACTGTTTTTAAAACTTCAGGATGTTCATTGATCAGTTTAAAAATCGTTGATACGACATCTGAAAATTGATCAAGTTCTTTTTTACCATAAGTTTCAGTTGGCTCAATCATGAGCCCAAATTGCTCGGGGAATGCCACAGTCGGTGCATGGAACCCAAAATCTAAAAAGAGTTTTCCAATTCTTGCAATCGTATTGGCCTTTGGAGTACCAGAGGTCTCAATCTTCTTAAAGGTTTCAGGACTTAATGTCACAATAAACTCATGCATTCTCGGGCTTGACGTTGCTCCCAGTGGAAGTAGTGGGTAAGTTGCTTCAAGCTTATGTTGTAGATAGCGGGCAGAGAGAACCGCCACTTGACTCATTTTCCTTACACCATCAGATCCTAGGGCCTTGATATAAGTGTAGGCACGAATTTTATGAGCAAAATTTCCAAAATGACGATGGAAAGAGCCAACGGATTTTGAGGTTTTAATACATTCAAATTTGCCGTCTTTTTTTACAACCTGAACACCAGGCAAGTAATCCACTAGTCTTGATGATACAGCCACAATCGCATCTCCAGGGCCACCGCCTCCATGAGGGATTGTCCACGTTTTGTGTAGATTATTATGAACTGCATCGACTCCTAGTTTATTAAGATCAATAATGCCTGCAATGGCATTCATGTTGGCGCCATCCATATAAACTAATCCACCCGCTTCATGGATTAAATGACTCATTTCCTTGAACTGAGACTCAAAAATTCCTGCAGTATTAGGGTTTGTGACCATTACACCTGCAACTCGGTGGGCATCTGTCTTTAAAAAATCTTTAATCTGATCAAGATTCATTTCACCATTGGCCTGGGCCTCGACAGTATAGATTCCATAAATTTTTCCATCTATTGTCTTCGTTTGATAGCCTGCCATAGTTGCAGTTGCCGGATTTGTACCATGGGCCGAGCGAGGGATGATGATGACATTACGTGTGTCAGCTTCTCCACGGTCCCTATGATAGGCCTGAAACATTTTAATCCCAACAAGCTCACCCTGTGCTCCCGCAACTGGTTGAGTGGTCACTCCTGGAAGACCGGTTATGGCCTTAAACATTTCCTGAATTTCAAAAAGAATTTCAAGAGAGCCTTGAACATCTTCAGTAGGAGCTTGAGGATGGACATTAGTAAAGCCAGGTAGAGAAGCAGCGTAATCGTTAATATAAGGATTGTACTTCATGGTGCATGAACCAAGAGGATAAATACCATCGTCAGGGGATAGGTTTTGCTTACCTAGTCTTTCATAATATTCAACAATCTCATTTTTAGAGAATTTTGGAATGCCTGGATTTCCCTCACGCAAAAGAACTGACTGGATTTTTGGAGCTGCAGAACCCTGCTTCGTGCGGCCGAATTTTGTTTCAAAAAATCTCACTAATGTATCAATATCTTTCTCTGAATGAATATCTGTGAAGCTCATTAAGAGTAAATTTTCGCCTTGAATTTC
>CANHJD010000117.1 GCA_947461145.1 Bacteriovoracaceae bacterium | reverse complement strand
CCTTGCAGCAGAAATCACTGGGTACTATCACGGAGAGGCTTCGGGAAAAGAAGAGAGAGAGAAATTTGAAGCTCGTTTTTCTAAAAAACAAATTCCGGATGATATACAAACTATTTCTAAATCCGCGGGTTCAATTAATTTGCTCGATTTATTTGTTGAGTTAGAGCTTATTAAATCGAAGTCAGAAGGACGTCGTTTAATTCAGCAAAACGCAGTTAAAGTTAATTTTGAAAATCATTCAACTGAAGCTCTTGAACTTGCTTCAGGTTCAGAAGTGATTCTTAAAATCGGTAAACTGCGTATGCTTAAGATTATTGTTGCTTAATAATTACCAGATCCAGCGTTGAGACCGTTTAGGATTTCAACGCTGGCGCTTGTCCCCAAACGAGTAGCACCGGCCTCGATCATTTCTTTGGCCGTCTGTGTATTCCTAATCCCGCCGCTCGCTTTTACACCTATGTTTGGCCCTACGATTGATCTCATGAGTTTTACATCATCAACCGTTGCTCCACCTGTTGAAAAACCAGTAGATGTTTTTACAAAATCCACACCTGCTTTTACGGCCAGTTCACAGGCCTTTTTCTTTTCTTCAGTTGTTAATAAACATGTTTCAAGAATAACTTTTAAGAGAGCACCTTGTTGGTGACAAACTTGCGCCAAAGAGGACATATCATCAAGAACATACTGCCAGTTATTAGATTTCACTGCAGAAATGTTTAAAACCATATCTATTTCTTTTGCACCTTCAGCAATGGCCTTCATGGCCTCAAATCTTTTTGTCTCCATTGTTGAAGCTCCGAGTGGAAAACCAACCACCGTGCAAACTTTAGTATTTGAACCCCTAAGGAGATCAACGCACGCTTTGACATAATAGGAATTTACACAAACAGAGAAAAAATTATTTTCCTTGGCCTCAAGGCAGAGTTTTTCTATTTGATTGAGTGAGGCTTCTGGTTTTAGAAGAGTGTGATCGATATATTGAGATAAATTCATATTAGGCCTTTGGTATCTGGGTTTGAATCACAATTGATTTATTTTCGTGAATTTTTAAAAACTCTTTAAATTCTGGATAATCAGAAAGGTTAATTATCTCTCTGAAATTTGCCCAATCCAAAAAGCAGTAAAGAGAAATGGTATGAAAATTCCACTGCTTTTTGAATTCATCTGTTAATAGCGGTTTAAGATAAGTGAGGACTGATTTTATCCTTTCTTTCTGCCGGTCAATATACATAGATGAATCTTGAATATTAAAACCTGATCGCTTGAGCATTAAGAGTGCAACCCCCGCATTCATCGCTCCATCTATAGCAGTGAGAAGATTCTCATCTTGCCAGTCAAAATTTTGAAGTCGATGAAGAGAGTTAAGGTAGTTAAAAATGACCCGAGAGTCCCAGATGGTATTATCCCCATCAGTAAGAACTGGAATTTGATTAACAGGGTTGATTTTGTTAAGGGTCGTTGCATCTACTCCTTCAAAGATATTCATCTCTTTAAATTCATATGGAATATCTTGAAGAATCATCCTGATTCTTCGAACGAAAGGAGAGGTCTTTGAACCATATAGCGCATACCCCATAGGGAAAACTCCTAATCATGAAATTCTTTCTAAAAGTGTCTATATTTTAGACAGGAATTTCTGCTATCGCTAGTTTTTAGACAGTTCAGATTGATAACTATCTAAAAATTGACTCCCTCATTTTGGCACCTAACTTGAAGCGTAATAAACAAAACGATACTTTTTAGGGGGACAACATGAAATCAAAACTCTCAACTCTTTTAACTAGTTTAATATTCGCCACCACTTTAGCTTCTTGTGGTAATAATTCTGGTGGGTCTACCAGAACGAGTCATCAGAACTCAAATAATAGTTCTACTGGAAACACAGGTGTTTCTGCCTCTTCCTCTGTAGCTAAGACTAATCTTCTTAAGTGGTATAATTCAACTGTTGAGGGAGGCTATCCTTCAAGTTCTTCTATTCAAATGACTCCTATGAGGTTTGTATATAAAACAGTTAAAGAGCTTTCAACTTCAAACTCATGTAATAACCAGTCTCTAAATTTATTTGGAATGAATCTTGGAAGTTTAAATCTTTGCTTTAATACTCAAACGAGTGGTACTGGAGAAACCCTTCCTGGTGAAATGGTTCAGCTTTTAGCTAGTGGATCTAAGAAAAACAATGAAGCTTTAGGTGAGGCGATGTCTGGAATTGTATCTTCATCAGATAGTGAACTTATTTTAGTGAGCGTGACTCAATCAGGGACAGTATTTGTGATCCAATATATCAACGGGGAGCAAAAATCAGTGATCTATTCTATCGATACTGGTCTAAACTCTGCGCTAAATCCGGTTTACCATCTCGACGGAGTTAATGGTGAGATCTCTCAATTGTCTCACATTTACCCATCAAACTAATAAAAACAAAATTTTCTTTATCAGAAAGGCTCCATCTCGGAGCCTTTCTTTATTTTTTTAGTCGGATATAGGTTTTGTCCTGCGCTAATTTGGCAAATTATCCCTCAAATATTGTGAATGTACGTTATTCTATTTGGAGTAACTTTTTACTTTTGATGAGGTATGTATATGGGTCGTTACAAAGCTGATATTCGTGACATTGAGTTTAACTTAACTGAACTTTTGAAAATTCAAAATTTTACTCAGTATGGTTTAGGAGAGCAGGATATTAAGGGCATTCTAGGCGAATATACTAAGTTTGTTGAAAATGAAATCTTCCCTTCTCGCGAGCCCTCTGATCAACAAGGTGTGAAGCATGTTAATGGAAAAGTGCTTGCTCCAGAATGTCTCAAAAGTGTTCATAAAAACTTCTATGATAATGGCTGGTTTGCTCTTGGTCTTCCTGAAGAAATTGGCGGGACTCCAGTTCCAGAGGCCCTCTACGTTGGCTGTATGTCCCTAGCGACCGGCGCCAACGTTGCTTGGTACATGTATCCAGGTCTAAGTCGAGCAGCACTCAATGTTTTAAATCTTAAAGGCAATGAGTTTATGAAAACTCATATTGTTCCAAAGATGATGACAGGTGAGTGGGGCGGAACAATGTGCTTGACTGAAGCAGGTGCAGGATCAGATGTTGGAGCACTCAGAACAACTGCAAAGCCACTTGGAAATGGAAAGTACGCTATCCAAGGAACAAAGATTTTTATTTCTTCGGGTGAATCAGATCTTTATCAAAATAACATTCACCTCGTTTTGGCAAAAACTCCAGGGGGAGCAGAGGGAACAAAAGGGATTTCGTTATTCGTGGTCCCAAGATTCAAGATTAATGAAGATGGCTCGATAGCAGACTCTAATAATGTGAAATGTTCAAAAATTGAACACAAAATGGGCATTCATGCCTCAGCGACTTGTGAAATGCAATTTGGAATTGATGGCCAATCTGAAGGTTGGTTAATTGGAGATGAGTTTGAGGGCATGGCGACCATGTTCATCATGATGAATGAGGCAAGACTCTATTGTGGGCTACAAGGTGAATCTCAGGCCAATCTTGCTTATCAGATGGCGGAAATCTATACCAAGGAAAGAGTTCAGTTTGGCAAAGAAATCTATCACCATCCAGACGTTCGCCGCAATCTTCTCAAGATGCGCGCCCTCTCGCGTGGAATGAGAGCTCTTTGTCTCTACACTGCTGACCTTTTTAATCATGCCCAGGCAGATCACAAGCTTGAAGGTATTATTGGACTTCTAACTCCGATATGTAAGGCATATTGTTCTGAACAGGGATTCCTCGTTTCTTCTTCTGCTCTTCAGGCCCATGGTGGTTATGGATACTGCACTGAATATGGTGTAGAGCAATTTGTACGAGATACGCAAATTGCCATGATCTATGAAGGAACCAATGCCATTCAGGCGATTGATTTTGTCATGAGAAAAATTTTAAAAGACGGAGGGAAATCTCTTGGGGTTCTTACACAGCAGATTGTTGCGGATGTTCAGGCGCTAGATGAAGCCGTCTTTAAAAGAGAAAAAGATATATTCAATAAGGTTTTATTAAGTGCTCAAACAATCATGCAGCAGCTCTCTAGTTATGCCAAAAATAACCAGTACAATTTAATCCTTCAAAACTGTAGTGATTTCCTCCACTTTGCTTCTCAGATGATTGTGGCCTGGAGACTTCTTCAGTCTGCTGTTATGGCCAATCAGAAAATGGCTTCTGCTACTGGAGAGGATAAGAAGTTTTATGAGTCTAAAATTGTCGACTTTAAGGTCTACTGCGTTCAGTACCTGACTCATAATCTCTCCGTTGCGAAGTCTATTTCGGAGTTTACAGAAGATGTGACAACGCTAGAGATTTAGCCTTTATCGTGATAAGATAGAGGTAATTTAAATTTAAAAGGTTTCACAGTGTTAAAAGAAAAAGTCTTTGAGTTGGCCCAGAAGTTCTCTGGTTCAACTCATGGCAGTTCCGATTACGACAAAGACACAGTCTATGTTCGCGGGCGCCATGATAATGAGTACGTCCCCCTCAATTTCCTTCAAAAGGAAATGTCAGATATAGATCATATAAATAAACTAAAGTCTGAAGGTTTTGTTTTTAGCAGTTATGATTTTTTAGAAATTAATGAGTTTGATCAATGGTACTTAAATCAGTTCAATAAGCGCTTATCCAGTAAGATCATGAAGAATATTGGTATTCTTCATTTCCCAGATCAAAAAGCCATTTTTGATACAGTAGAGGTTGTTCATCAAACTTTTCAGATTTTGAAAGAACATAAAGTTTTGATGAATGGTAAAAATCTCCCCATTCAGCTTGGTGAGTGGTACTCAAAAATTATTTTTGGACTTCATCAAATAAAGTCATCTTCCCAACGCGGATTTGATTTTAAAATGGAGAATGGGAAAGTTGTTGAAGTAAAAGTGCATTGGCATGATTCGACATCTCCAAAGGGTGTAAAGATAAAAAAATCATTGGCCGAGCTATCAGATTATTGCATCATCATGTATGTTGCTAAAAATTTTACAATTAGAGATATATTGTTTTTAGATTCAGAATTTATCCTGAGAAAGTTTGATTCAAAAGGGCATACGATATTTTTAAAAGATCAAGATGTCTCAGGTTATTTCTTTAGTAAGTCTGAAAAGCATTTTGATAAAGTGGTGAATAAGACTGCCCTTATGCAATTTGCTAGTCCAACCCTTGCGCTCAAGCTTGAGGATAGACTTAAATAATATAATTTATGTGAGTGATAATGAAAGATCTCGCTTATGTAGATGACTCTAAAGACAACTTGGACTCTGTGAGTCTCGTGCTTGAGTCTTGTTTTAATGTCGAAACTTTTCAGAATCCCTTAAGCTTTTTAAATGTATTAGTTCAAAAACAATTCAATGCAATTTTGCTCGATGTTCATATGCCGCTTTTGGATGGGTTTGGCGTATTCGAAAGAATAGTGAATGAACCAAATTACAACGGCTGCCCCATCTTCTTACTTTCATCCGATGAAACAGATAGTAATCGTCTAAAGTCTTTTGAGTTTGGAGCTGTTGATTTCATCGGCAGAAGCATGATGCCGGAGGAGTTAATTGCAAGAGTCGAATCAAAAATTATTTATTTTGAAAAAAATAGTCCTGCGCTAGAGCTTGGTGGCTTAAAATTAGACCTTAATAATGTCAGATCTTATTATAACAATATTGATATTCGATTAACCCTCATTGAATTTAAAATTTTATTTCACCTCCTAAAGACATTTCCTGAAATTATTTCTAAAGAATCTCTGGTGAGAAAAGTCTGGAGTAACAATTCAACCCTCGACTCAACCATCTATACTCATATCTACAACTTGAATTCCAAGTTTAAAAATTGGAAGTATGAAATTGTTATTGAGAGGAGTAAGGGGATAAAATTGTTAGAGAAAATTTAAAATGAAGTTAAAGCTCATTTATATTGATGATTCGAGCTCCAATATTGAATCACTTAAGCTTATCCTTGAGGATGAGTTCAATGTCGTTGGAGCGGGTGATCAGTCAGCATTTCCAAGTCTTTTAAAAGACCATTCTCCCCATGCTATTCTTTTAGATTTTCATATGCCTGTGATGAACGGATTTGAGGTCTATGAGAAAATAGTTATTGATAAGAATTATAACGGCTGCCCTGTTCTTTTTATTTCGGGTGATATTCAAGATGACAATCGTTTAAAGGCCATAAAGCTTGGAGGGATGGATTTCTTCTCACGTTCTCTTCCACCCCAGGAAGTCAAATTTCGGTTATTAAGTCGAATTAGGTTACATTTGCAGAGTGCTGCAGTTCTCACTTTCGATAATCTTTGTCTGGATAAAAATACATTTGCCGTGACTATAGGGACCGATCTCATTGATCTGACCTTAATTGAACTAAGAGTTTTATCTTTTATTCTAAGATCTCAGCCTGGACCAATTAGTAAAGGCCAATTAGTTAAGGCGATTTGGGGCGAGTCCTCAGTTCAGAACCTCGGCAAACTATCTGTTCATGTTTCCCATATGAATACAAAACTCGCTGCTTGGAAGCATGAGATAAGAATGCGAGATGATTTGGTCCTAGTCTCAAAAATTTAGTAGAGGTCGTATTCCGCTAAACGACATTCTATATCACCATTATAAAGGATATGGCGCTTAGAGGTCTTAAGGCCCACCACTTTCAACATTTCTAGATTGCCAGTAAAAAGTGCTGCTCGTTTGTTTTTGAAGTTATGTTTCCAGTGATCTCCAAGACCTTTATACAAAGCCTTGAGCTTCTCTTCCTCTCCATGTTCTAGTCTTTCTCCATAAGGTGGATTACAAATAAATAAGCATTTATTTTCCCCTGGGTTTAGGACTCTTGCATCGACTTGAGTTAATTCAATATACTTATCAAGTTTCGCCTTTCTTAAGTTATCCCTAGCAGAAAGTAGGCTCATTTCAGAGAGGTCATTTCCGCTAATTTTTCCTTTTAATTTGGCGAGTTTTTCAAAGCCTTTCATGGATGATTCTTTAATCTCTGACAAAATGTTTTTGAAGTTTTCCATTAATAATTCATCTTTTGTAAGCCACGGATAATTTAAAAAAGTCCACTGCTTGATTTCAGGATTATTAAGATGTTTTTCAACTTTAAGATAGCTTGGAGCAATTCCTCCGGCCATCAGCGCGGCTTCAATAACAAATGTTCCCGAGCCACACATACCATCAATTAGGTCCTCTGTTTCAGGTTCCCATCTACAAAGTTTAAGAATTCCCGCGGCGACATTTTCTTTTACAGGGGCTTCAGTTTTGGAAATTCTATAGCCTCTTTGGTTAAGAGGATCCCCACAGAGATCGTAAAGAATCGTTATGAGGTAAGGTTTCTCGCGTCCACGATCAACGCGGGCCAAAAAAGAAACATCAGGGAAATCTTTTTCAACGCTGGGGCGCTCACCTTCGTGGTGGCGAAAATAATCTACAATAGCATCTTTAAGCTTCAAATTAGCAAACTGAGAGTTACGGAATTCTTCACGTTCAAAAGGAAGATCACCAAAGATGGTGGTTAGGCGAAAAGTATGGGTGACGTCCATTAAGCTTTTCCACTTAATATCTGTTGCCTCTAAGTAGTAATCTTTTTCATTATTGACTTCAAATTGGTAGAGAAACTTAAACACTCTACTGGCAATTCTTGACTGAAGGATGGCCCTTATCGCTACTTCATGGAAGGCTTCAAATTGAACCCCACCTCTGACTGGAACAGTGATTTTTGCCCCAAGTTCTGATAATTCCTTGGCCAGAATGTCTTCTAAACCACTTGGGCATGAGGCAAAGTATTCAAATCGATATTTTTTCATAAGTTGGCCTTAGATAAACCCTTGATAAATCGAGCTTCCCCCTTGAGACCTTGCTCAATTAGTGTT
>CANHJD010000116.1 GCA_947461145.1 Bacteriovoracaceae bacterium | reverse complement strand
TTTAGAGGAGTCCCCATGTTTAATTTAGGCGATCACGTTGTATGTCCTGGTCACGGTGTTGGTCAGATCTGCAGTGTTGAAACTAAAGAACTTAATGGCGAGCCAAAAAGTTTTTACATCATCAAAGTCATCTCTAACGGAATGAAAGTCATGATTCCTGTAGAGAGTAAAGAGGGCGTTAGGGCCCTGATGCAGTCATCTGAAGTTACAGGGGTATTCGACTTACTTCAGGATCAAAATGTTAAGGTTGATCAATCAACATGGAACCGTCGTCATCGTGAATATACTTTAAAAGTTAAGACTGGCTCTTTATTTGAAATTGCTGACGTTCTACGCCAACTTTTACTTCTTAAAATGACAAAAAAACTATCATTTGGAGAACGTAAAATGCTGGATCAGTGTAAAGATCTAATAGTGAAAGAGATTGCGCTTTCAACTGGGTCTCCAGAAGGGTCAATTTCTGAGAAAATCGACTCTCTTTATACCTAAAAATTCTCAAAATACGCTGATCAGTGTATTCTGTTCCTCATTACAAATGAGGAGCCTCTATTATGACTGTCCGAGTAAGATTTGCCCCATCTCCTACGGGATACCTCCATATTGGTGGAGCACGTACCGCCCTTTATAATTATCTTTATGCCAAGGCCACTGGGGGAACATTTATTCTCAGGATAGAAGATACGGACCTAGAGCGCTCTAAATCCGAGTACGAAACACTTCAAATTGATGATTTAAAATGGCTTGGGATTTTCCACGATGAAGGTCCAGATAAGCCAGGGAAGTTTGGTCCATACCGTCAATCTGAGAGATTAGAAATTTACATGAAGTATGCCAATCTTTTGATTGAGCAAGGAAAAGCCTACTATGACTTCTGCACAGAAGAAGAGCTTGAGGCAATGAAGGAAAAAGCTGCAGCGGAAGGCCGAGACCCGATTTATCAAGGCAAATGGAAGGATCCAGCTTTTCATGCAGAAGCATTACAGAAAATTGCTGCAGGTGAAAAGCCAGCGATCCGTTTTCGTGCACCTAAGAAAGCTTATACTCTTAATGATAAAGTCAAAGGCTCAGTAACTTATCCAGAAGGAATGGTAGGGGACTTTGTCATCGTGAGATCGAATGGTTTGCCTGTCTATAATTACTGCTGTGTAGTGGATGATATGTTGATGGAAATCACTCATGTTATTCGCGGTGAAGACCATCTTAATAATACTGTTAGACAGTTGATGATCTACGAAGCTCTTAATTCAAAAATCCCTGAGTTTGCCCATGTTTCTCTTCTTATTGGGCATGACCGTCAGAAACTTTCTAAGCGTCATGGTGCCACTTCAGTAAATTTATATCGTAATGAACACTATCTACCAGAGGCCATGTGTAATTATCTTTGTCTTCTTGGATGGTCTCACCCAGAGGAGAGAGATATTTTTAACAAAGAAGATCTTTTTAAGGTCTTCAGTCTTGATCGCTTTTCTGCCCATGCAGCGATGTATGATCTGGAAAAACTAAAATGGGTCAATGGCGAGCATCTCAAGAAAATGAGTACGATTGATCTTATTACTCTAATTGAAAAAGAACCTGAGACAGAATTTTTCAGTAAGCAATCTCAAGATTGGAAAAATGCATGTGTTGAGCTTTTAAAAAAATACGCTTCATTTGTGACAGATTTTCCTAAACTCGTGAATGAGTTAATCTTAAATGAGAATCCAGAAATGACGGACCCATTAAAAGAAATTATGGCGTGGGAAACGACTCCAAAAATTTTAAGTTTTATTAAAGAAAAAGTGGATTCAGTTGAATCTGAATTTGTGACGGAAGCTGAGTTGAATAGCTGGATGGAGTCAGTAAAAAAAGATATGGGCGTTAAAGGAAAGCCACTCTTTATGGGTGTAAGAGCTGCTTTAACCGGGCATGATCATGGACCAGATTTGAAGTTTTTGATCCCATTAACTCCAGTTACAATTCTTAGAAATCGAGTTCATCAATTAAGTAAATAAAAGGTTGAAGATGGTCAGGGAATTAAAAATTCATAATAATCTCACTCGCAAGAAAGAGGTCTTTGAACCGATTGAAGCGGGAAAGGTAAAGTTTTATTCTTGCGGGCCTACGACTTATGATTTTCTTCATATTGGTAATGCTCGGGCACTAGTTGTTGGTGATTTATTTAATCGAGTTCTTAAGGCTTTTGGTTTTGAAGTGACATTTGTAAGAAACTACACGGATGTAGATGATAAAATTATTGATCGTGCAAAAGAATTAAATCGAGATCCAATAGAGCATGCGGCCCTCTTTGTTAAAGAGTGTGAAAAAGATATGAACTCTCTTGGTATGATGCCGGCCACCTTTACTCCTAAAGTTTCTGAAACGATGCCTGAGATTATACAGATGATTCAGGATATTATTAAGAATGGCTCTGGTTATGTGGTTGATGGAGAAGTTTTATTTAATGTTCCCACTTTTAGTGAATATGGAAAACTATCAAAAAAAGATCTTGATTCTCTCCAGCACGGAATACGGGTTGAAGTAGATTCAAAGAAGAAACATCCTTCAGACTTTGTTCTGTGGAAACCGGCGAAAGCTGGGGAACCTTCTTGGGAATCTCCTTGGGGAAAAGGGCGTCCAGGTTGGCACATTGAATGTTCTGCCATGGCGAAAAAATTTCTTGGTCCTACGCTAGATCTTCATCATGGTGGTGTTGATTTAATGTTTCCTCACCATGAGAATGAAATTGCTCAGTCTGAAGCTGCCAACAAATGTCCATTCTGTCATAACTGGGCCCATAATGAATTTTTAAATTTCGGCTCAGAGAAAATGAGTAAGTCCCTTGGTAACGTAATAAAGATAAGAGATTTCGTAGAAAAATTTGGCGGTCAGGTTTTAAGACATGTTTTGCTCTCTGTTCACTATCGCGCACGTCTTGAGTGGAGTGACGAAGTCATCCAGCGTGCTTTAGATGAAGTGAAGAGAATTCATGAGTTTGTTGATGAGTCAAAAGACTACAAATCTATAGGTCCTGGGCCCTGTGACTCGGAAATTGAAAAATGTGTTGAAAAAATGACTGATGAACTCTCAAATGATTTTAATTCGGCAGGTGCCCTGGGTCATTATTTTTCTTTCCTAAGGTATGTTAAAAGCATTAAGGATCAATTATCTGAAGCTTCATTAAGACAAGTACATCAAACAAATAAATTTTTGGCAGATGCTACGGGTCTAATTAATAAAGAACCTAAAACAGTGCTTGAGCAGCTCTTAAAAAATGATCAGGATACCTCTCAGATTGATATTGATGCAGCCTGGATTGAGCAGCTTTTAGAGGAAAGAAAGGTTGCGAAGGCTTCAAAAAACTGGGGACGGGCCGATGAAATCAGAAATGAGCTAACGGCCAAGAAAATTGTTCTTAAAGATAATCCTGACGGTTCAACGAGTTGGAAGATTCAAAGCTAGATGGGTGCCATTTGTCACCTGTCTAACTTCTGATAATAACAATCCCTTACAGAGCATTTCCAGTCCCACAAGTCTTGTGATACTTTTTTATTAGCTTATCGGCTTATTTAAACATAGGAGATCATGATGAAAATGCTCGTCGGACTTTTGTTTTTGGCTATTTCATTTACTTCAATTGCTTCAACTGGAGAGTCAAAAACATTTACTTATAATGGGACTCAAAATTCAGTTGAACTTATTTTAAGAGGCGAGAAAACTCATACTGAGTATCGTTATGAAAATCGCACAACCACTTGCTATCGCACAGAGGTCGTAGGTTATCGTACCATTTGCACTGGCGGGTATGGTCCAGGTTACCCTGGTCCAGGTTATCCAGGACCTCGTCCTTATCCTAGAAACTGCTACCAAGAACCTGTCTATCGTCAAATCGCTTACCCTTGTACTCAGACGGTTCAGATCCCTTACGAAGTAAAGGACTTTGATGTTGATGCTCGCGTTTTAATTAATGTTGCAAATCTTTCTTCTGCTGCAACCCCTGGAGAGAATTTTATTTTGAATCTACAGGGTGATAATCTTTCGATCCAAACTCAGGGATCTAAGAAGTTTTTCCTCATGCTGAAAAAGCAGGACAACCGATCTCGTATGAACGGGAACGTGAAATTCATCGATGCTACTTATGCTATTGAGTTGATTGAAGCTGCTCCAGTACTTAAAGCTTTAAATATGACAAATATCTCAATTGAGAATTCGATTTTAAACTTTAATCTTGGCTTAGTTACAACGACTAAAAATATTGGTTTTTCCCTTAAAGTTCTTAAGAAGAAAGTTTTTGGTGATGATATCGTTCTATTTGATAGAGAACTTTCTCTCTCTGAGATTGCTATCAATGCCAATAACACTGGCTCTGTAGCTGATGTGAATGTTGAAAAATTGGGTGTGAACCTTGAAGAAGGGAAGTACAGCTTAACGGCTAAGGCTTTCTTTAAGGCCGATGGTACCCTTATGAATCAATCTCAATTCAATGATCTGCTTGAGACGTCAAAAACTCTGATCTACAAAATTCGCTAATCACTTCAGGGGCCTTCGGGCCCCTGAAGTTTCCTATAAATTTTACAGCCAACCCTGTATTCTCTACCTGACGGCATTGTGTCATAAAGCTTTTCAAGTTAAGAAGTCACAACTTTTTCATGAGGAGTTTATATGAAAATACTTATGGGTGTTATGGCCCTGGCCGTATCCTTTGCTTCCTTGGCCTCTACAGGTGAATCCAGAACCTTTAATTATGATGGCAGTCAGAACTCGATAGAGCTTCTTCTTAGAGGTGAAAAAACTCATACGGAGTATCGTTACGAGAACCGTACCACTACTTGCTATAGAACCGATATTGCTGGGTATAGAACTGTGTGCAATGGACCTTACCCGCGTCCTGGACGTTATGGTGGTGGGATGCCTTATCCCGGAAATTGCTATCAACAGCCAGTGTATCGTCAAGTGGCCTATCCTTGCACTCAAACTGTCCAGATTCCTTTTGAAGTGAAAGATTACGATGTAGATGCTCGAGTCATCGTTGATGTGACAAATCTCAGTGCGGTGATGACCCCTGGTGAAAAAATTGTTGTTAACCTTATGGGGGATAATCTTTCAGTTTCAACAGTTGGTTCAAAGAAGTTTTTTCTTATGCTAAAGAAGCAAGATATTCGTTCAAATATGAATGGATCTGTAAAGTTTCTTGATGCTCTTTATGCGATTGAGATGATTGAAGCGACTCCAATTCTCAAGGCCCTTAATATGGTTAATATTTCTTTAGAGAATGACGTGCTAAGTTTTGATCTTGGACCTATTTCAAACCGTGCGAATTTAGGTTTTTCACTGAACGTTACAAAAAAGAAATTATTTGGATCAGATCCTGTTCTTTTTGATCGTGAATTAGATTCATCTGAAATGACAATTAATTCAACTTCTACTGCCTCTCTTGCAAAAATTGATGTTGATAAATTAGGTGTGTCTCTTGAAGATGGAAAGTTTAGCTTAACAGCAAAGGCCTTCTTTAAAGCGGAAGGAACGCTGATGAATGCTTCTCAGTTTGGAGATGACTTAGAAGTCTCAAAAACTCTTATCTTTAAAAATCGTTAATAAAAAAGAAGAAGGGCCTAAAGGCCCTTCTTCTTTTTTATGTTAAATCAGAATAATCTTGCGCCTTATTAATTACTTTCAATTTTTTATTTTGATCCATTAAAAGCTCGAGAGGCCTTCCTCTTAAATTATAATTTGATCCCATACTATACCCATAAGCACCGGTATCCTTCAGGATGATAAGATCTCCAGACTTTAATTCAGGTAAAAGGCGATTTGAACCAAAACAATCTGAAGTCTCACAAATTGGTCCCACGATATGACATTCTTTTGAAGCTTTTGCTTCTTTAACAGGAATTAAAGCATGGTAAGCATCGTACAGCGAGGGCCGCATAAAATCATTCATGCCCCCATCTACGATCACAAAGTGATTCTCTTCCGATATTTTATTGCGAAGAACTTTCATGACAAAAATCCCCGCCTTAGCCACAATTCTTCTTCCTGGTTCAAAAACAACTCTTGGTTTAAGTTTTGATTTTGAATAAAAATGCTTTTCTAATGTTGTGGCTATGATTTCCATATAGGTGTCGATACGTGGGAGTTTGTGAGTTTCATTGGGATGATAATCCACTCCGAGACCACCTCCGACATCAAGAAACTCTATTGGCATATTCGTTTTTAAGGCCACTTCACACAACCTCTCAAGCGCTTTTTTCGTTGCTTTGAGATCAAGTAGCTGGCTACCAATATGAACTGAGAGCCCAACAAGAGAAGAGTGGCTCCAATATTTTTTATCTCCCAAGGTGGAGATGATATCTTTTTCTAAGAGACCAAATTTATGAGTTTTATTTCCTGTCGAAATAAATTTATGAGTTTTTGGTTTAACAACAGGATTAAGTCGAAAACAAATTCTGGCCGTTCTTTTTAATTTTTTAGCGCATAAATTGATGAGCTCAAGTTCCTCTATCGATTCAACATTAAAAGAATTAAGACCTTTGCCTTTAAGCTTTAAGGCGAAAATGATCTCTTCTTCTGTTTTTCCAACACCTGAAAAAACAATCTTTTCAGCGGGAATTCCTGCCTCCAGAGCTCGTTTAAGTTCGCCACCGGAAACGATATCTGCTCCTGAGCCAAGCTTTGCGAGAATCTTAACGAGTTCCTTGTTAGGGTTCGATTTCATCGCAAAACAGATCAGAGGATCGATTAAACCAGCTGCGAGGGCCCCATTTGAAAAACTGAGGTAGTTCTGAGTAAGAATTTTTTCAGAATAAAGAAAAAATGGAGTCTTGTGCTTTTTAGCAATCGTCAAAATATCAGCTTTGGCGAATTGAAGTTTTTTGTTTTTATAATTTAAATCATTCATGGGAATACAACGCTCTTTCTCCATTCAAGGACTTGATTAAGTGTTTGAGAGTCTAAAACTTTATCATCAAAGGCCATCTGAGCCAAGGTCTCAAAACTGCAAAGGGATTCAAAAGAAAGATTCGCCACAAGAAAAAGGCTGTCCACTTGGGGAAATCCATAAGTGAAGATGCTTAAAACCTTAGAAACAGTTAATTCTGCCTCTTGAAGTTTTCTAGCGGCCGCTATGGAGCTCTTACCAGTTGAAATAAGGTCTTCAATCAAAACACATCTTGAGCCTATTGGTGCAAATCCTTCTATCGCATTTTGGCGCCCATGATCTTTGGATGAACTGCGCACATAAATCATCGGGAGTTTTAGTTCCTGTGCAATCCAGGCAGCCCAGGGAATTCCGGCTGTGGCCGTTCCTGCGATATAGTCGACATTGAGTTTCGATATTGTTTTAGTGAAGGCCTTAATAATGATCTCGCGAGAATCAACTGTAGAAATCAGAAGCCTGTTGTCGCAATAAACCGGGGACTTAATTCCTGAAGTCCAAGTAAAGGGGTCATTCGGTCTTAGGAACACGGCCTTTTCCTTTAAGAGAATGCGTGCAATATTTTGGGCATCAGTCATTTTTATTTCCCCTGAAGGATATTTTGTAGGGCCTCTTTTGGATTATTGCTCGCAGTAATAGGGCGTCCAATCACCATATAATCAGTTCCAAGAAGAAGAGCTTCTTCCGGTGTCGTGACTCTTTTTTGATCATTTAGGTTTTCACCAATCGGTCTAATCCCGGGGGTGATTGTAAGGAAATTTTTCCCCAAATGATTTTTTATTAACTTCACTTCTAAGGGCGAGCAGACAACCCCATCGAGACGAGATTCTTTGGCCAATTTTGCATAGGTGAGAACAGAGTTTTCAATTGGGCCTTGAATATTCTGTTCTTCATTCATCTGCAATTGGGTGGTACTTGTTAACTGAGTGACTGCAATTAATAAAGGACGATGCTGCATTTCGCTCAGCATTTCATAACTTCTTGTCATCATTTCTTTCCCGCCAG
>CANHJD010000115.1 GCA_947461145.1 Bacteriovoracaceae bacterium | reverse complement strand
GCCATCGCAATCCCCATTACTTTCGCTATTTCACCAAAGTCGGAAAATAGATCTCATTTAGGCCAAAAAATCCCTAAATTCTTTTTGATAAAACGTATGGGTCGGGGTATAAATCCGGCACTCTAGTTTATTATTTGTTTAGTTACTTTGCCTCTAAGGAGAAAGTCTATGTTGAAAGATTATATGTTTACTTCTGAATCGGTAACTGAGGGTCATCCAGATAAGATCGCGGATCAAATCTCTGATGCTGTTCTTGATGCTATGCTTGCACAAGATCCAAAATCTCGCGTTGCTTGTGAAACTCTTATTACAACTGGTCTTGTTGTTGTTGCTGGTGAAGTAACAACTGGGGCAAATGTTGATATCAACGAAACTGTACGTAAAACGATTAAAAAAATTGGCTATGACCACTCTGATAAAGGTTTTGATGCAAATACTTGCGGTGTCACAATTGCTTTAGGTAAACAATCTCAGGATATCGCCCAAGGTGTAAACGAAGGCGAAGGAAAATATCTAGACATGGGTGCTGGTGACCAAGGTCTTATGTTTGGTTATGCGATCAATGAAACAGATTCGTATATGCCGATGACTATTGATCTTTCACATAAATTAGCAAAAAAACTTGCAGAAGTTCGCCACAATGGAATCCTGAAGGATCTTCGTGCTGATGGTAAAACTCAAGTTACGGCCCAATATATTGATGGAAAACTTTCTCGTATTGATGCCATTGTCGTTTCTTCCCAACATGCTGAGAGCATGACTCAAAAGCAAATTGAAGAAGGAATCATGGAAGAAGTTATTAAAAAGACTGTTCCTTCTCACTTGATCGATAAGAATACTAAATACTTCATTAATCCAACTGGTCGCTTTGTGATTGGTGGGCCAATGGGAGATTGCGGGCTGACTGGAAGAAAGATTATCGTTGATACCTACGGTGGTCATGGTGCTCACGGTGGTGGTGCCTTCTCTGGTAAAGATCCTTCAAAAGTTGACCGTTCTGCCGCCTATGCTGCTCGCCATATTGCTAAAAACGTTGTTGCCGCTGGACTTGCTGATCGCGCCCTCGTTCAAGTTGCCTACGCAATCGGTGTAGCACGTCCAATGTCGCTTCTCATTGATACTTATGGAACAGCTAAAGTTGATGAAAATAAACTCACAGCTGCTATTAATGAGCTTTTTGATATGAGACCTAAAGCTATTATTCAGCGTTTGGATCTTCTTCGTCCTATTTACTCTGAAACAGCTGCCTACGGTCACTTTGGTCGTACATCGGCAAATGGTTTCTCTTGGGAAAAAACTGATATGGTTGCTGCCCTTAAAGGGTTCTTCTAATAAAAAAAAGCCCTCGAAAGAGGGCTTTTTTTTTACCTCTCTTGCGAAAAATTCTTTAGAATAAATCAATGCTTGAAATTTATTTTATTATTCGCCATACACCTTTTTGGGCCATTCCTGTGCTGATTTTATCTGCAGAATTTGGTTATATGTTCTGGCTTCGAAAAAAGAAGATGACCGCTATGGCCTGTCTGATGCTTGCCCTAATGGCCATGAGTTCCGTATCTTTCTACTATTGGGCCGGTGGACCTGAAAAATCAGTGAATATCATTAAAAAGATGCGTCGTGACTATTTCTAAATAAAGTCTTACATTTTGACACCCCCTCATTAACATATTGAAATCATAGTGCATTGCTGGAGTCTAAAAATTGACACCAGGACTCAGGTTCTAGTAAATTGATGTCTTCTGGAGGAACTATGGATGATATGAATTTTCTTCATCAAACTTTTGATGACCCTCAGTCTGCTAATTTTCCCCCCATCGTTATTGTCGAGGACGATAAACTCCTCGGGATGAGTTTAAAGCGTTATCTGGAGCAAACTCTCAAATTAAAAGTTCTCCTTTTTTCAAGTGCGGAAGACTGCTTAATGGATTTTGCCCGTACGCATTCGACTGAGAATCCTTTTTGTCTTATTTCAGACATTAGCTTAGGCCAAGGCTCGGACGGGCTTCTGCTGATTGATATATTGAAAGATAAAGGTTTTGAGTTTGTTTCAATTGTCATGACTGGCTTTGCCAGTATTGAAACGGCAATTGCGGCAACAAAAAAAGGTGTTTTTCATTATCTAACAAAGCCATTTGAACCAGATAATTTGAAAAAACTTGTTATTCAAGCACTTCAAACAAAACTTTCCACAACTCTTCCTCGTGAAATACTCAGCGAAGGGGAAGGTTTGTTTAATAATGCTTCCCGAAACAGATTGCCTTCAAAATTGAAAATTGATCGTCCAACGGTTGAGGATTCTTTTGAGGGTATGATTGGCCGCTCGAAGGCGATGAGAGAAGTTTTTGAAAGAATCACAAAGGTTGCTAAGAGTGATTCAACTATTCTCATTACGGGGCCATCTGGTACTGGAAAAGAGCTGGTTGCCGCTGCTATTCATAAACTTTCAACTCGAGGCCAAAAAAATCGTGTTTCAGTTAATTGTGGTGCTATTCCGGCCGAGCTTTTAGAAAGTGAGTTATTTGGTCACGTGAAAGGTTCATTCACGGGTGCTATTTCTAACCGAAAGGGAAGATTTGAAGTTGCTCAGGGTGGATCCGTTTTTCTGGATGAAATTGGTGATATGCCACTTCTTCTTCAGGTAAAACTTTTAAGAGTTCTTCAAGAGCGACAAATTGAGCCTGTCGGTTCAACAGAACTTATTCCTATTGATGTCCGCGTGATTGCCGCCACTCACCGTGATTTAGAAAAAGCAGTCCTGGATGGAAAATTCCGTGAGGATCTATTTTATCGCTTAAATGTGATTCCTATACGTATGCCTGCTTTGAAGGAGCGTCGTGAGGATATCCCAATACTCATATCTCACTTTCTAGATCGTTTTGTTTCAGCAGATAGATCAAATGAAATAACATTTGCTCCGCTTACGATGGATCTTTTGATGGGTTATGATTGGCCAGGAAACGTCCGTGAGCTTGAAAATGTGATCGAAAGATTGGTTATTCTTCGTGGTGGTAATGAAATTCTTCCTGAAGATCTTCCTGCAAAAATCTTTCGTTCAAATCCCCTTGCGACTCAAACCTATAAGACACTATTTGAATTACCTGAAGTGGGTGTAGATTTAAAACAGATTCTTTCTGATATTGAGGATTCATTAATTGTACAGGCAATGAATCGCACTGCCGGAAATAAGAATCAGGCTTCAAAACTCTTGGCCCTTAATCGAACAACCTTAATAGAGAAGATGAAGAAAAAAAATATTGAGATTTAATTTAAGGCCCTCGAAAGAGGGCTTTTTTTTTAGAAATTATAGCCTGCCCCGACCGAAAACAAGACCAGATCATTTTCTATAAATTTGCTAAATTCTGTTTGAATGAACCACTGTTCAATAGGCCAGCGTGAGTAGAGGGACGCCATAACTAAAAGAGGATTAGGAGTTGTGAGTTTGGTATTCTTTGGTTCTGTGAGGTGTTGATGAGTTAACATTACTGGAAGTTTAAATCCAATTTCAGCATTGGATGGGGAAACAAACTTGCTGATGCCGATAGAGGCTTTGGCTCCATAGATTGAAATATCTGATTGATCATACGTAATGGCCCTTTTTTCAGAACCAGCATTACCAAGGCCATACACAAAGCATCCATCAACAAAACTTCTATAAGTAAGGAAATTGCGCCCAAGGGATCCTCCTGCGCATACCGCTCTATTCGTTACGATGATTGAGCTTTTGGCATTTCCTGATTTTATCTCAGCTTCTTGCTGCCAACTGAGAAAATCCAAAAAAACGGCAGTTGATTTGCTCAAGGGTCTTGAGAGTTCCATCGCCCAGAGAGAGTGAGAAAAAATAAGTATTATTAAATGAAATATTATAGCCATATATGTGTTTGAATTAAATACATCCAAGAATCTTTAATGGATGTGTTGGATATGATGTTTCGGGTGTCGTAAATATCTGCTCTTAATTCAATCCGCTGAATAGGGAAGTACTGAAGGCCTGGTCCCCAGCGCACGATATAGTCTCGTGAGCTAATATCATTTTTTAAGTATTCAATATTCGCCAAGACATAAAAACCTCTGAATGGACGAAGATATGTTTGAAGTAGACCGTATCTTGCTGTTGTTATAGACGAGTCCTCTTCTGGTGATTTCTCCGTTTGACCCAGTTCGGCCAGCAAGGAGGAGCCTTCCTTTAAATTAAATCTTCCATGGACTGCATATGAAGTGAGAGTGAGATAATCATTTTTTGAATTTAAAAAAGAAGCTCCTACACGGTGTGTGCTGAAAATGGTTTTTTCAAGCATGGCACTGGCACCCTTCATTCGGTAATCAGGGTCCTGATAATAATTTCCAACAAATGCATGTACTCCACCCTCCCATTCTCCATCAAGGAAGTGTCCTGCTACACCATAGGTTTGATCATTCTGCGTAATTTGGGGATTTATCCTACTAAAAGCGATGTGTTCAATCACTCTTAGGCCATAAACTTTATCCATGAGCCCAGCGTACAATCCAAACTTTGAATTAAGGCGATAACCAAGATAGAGATTTCTAGATCTATATTCCTGATCACTTTCACCTTCAGTTAATTCAGAGGGGATAGGTACTTTTCCGTAGTCAGCGGCAAAAAGAAACTGCTGCTTTTCACCAAAACGTAGCGCCATCCTCGCATCAAATTGCATGTTAATCCATTCTCTTTCTTCATTGCTAGAAGAACCTGGATTAGTGACGAGAGAAAAACCTCTGTAGTTAATTTGTGTTCGTATAAGTTTTTGCTTGGGTTGCCTAAAAAGAAAACCTGAAGTGTAGGCGATTTTTTCTTCATCCCAAGATTTGGGATAAAAAGTTCGAGATGAAATGGCTGTTGCCGAAACGGCCCTACCATAATCAGTTAATTGCCCATTCCCGAAAGGATTGAAGTGGCAATTAATACAAGACGTATAGCCGTGTCCGATAAAATTTGCATATCCCCAGGAAAATCCTGAAAAAATCAAAAGAAAAATAATAATGAGCATCTTCATAAAACTCGCTTGCCGTTCTATTCCTCCTTGAGAAATTGGCCTTTAAAAAGCGAGCTGTACAGATGCTCTGGGTAGGATCAGCGGGCTAGCGACTAGCGAAATCTTTTACGTATTGTAGTACTAGCTTTTCAAGTTCGCTGCTTGGCGAAGAGCCACTTGGTGGCATTGAGCCGCTCGAAATTTCAGTATAAAGTAAACTCCTGGATGGATTTGATGTATTGATCCATTTCGCCAGTTTGGCTTCTGTTCCAACACTGTGGCAATTTAAGCATCTATATGGTGTTAACACTTTTGACTTAATTTCAGCATAAGTTATTCCAGAGGTTGTTGCAGGTGGAGTCGAAGGAGTTGGAGTTGGAGTTGGAGCGGAACTCATTTGTTGGATGTAGATTCGAATAAGCTCAAGTGCTTTTGTATTTAGAGGGCTTTGATTTTTAGGCATAGAACCATTTTCAACAGTCGTAAAGAACGGACTGTTCTCTGGACTGCCTGGTGTGATCCATTTTTTTAAATTTGATTCTGTCCCAACACTACTGTGACAACTCAAACAGTGCGGAGAAAGAATTTCAGATTTGATTTGAGAGAAAGAAACAGTTTCACCCGTTGCGGGTAAAAGTGAGGAGGAGTCATTGACACTAAAACTCAAATCAGATTGTTTTTTTCCACAACTTATAAGGAAAAGAAAAGGGAGAAGCAAAAAAAATAAATTTGTTTTTTTCATAGGCCTGATTCTAAATTCAAAATGAATTAAGACTCAAGAAAATAAGACTGGAGTAAATTTCATTTGATGTCAGACAACAATTCTTTGCTCTGGTGAATTTGTCATTTGAAAGAAATTCTTTTAATGTCACCAGTCTAACCTTAAAAAGGATTCATTATGAAATTGAAACTAGCTGCACTCGTTTGCCTCGTAAGTTCTCTATCGGCCTTTGCAGAAGGGAAAATCACCCTTCATGTTGAATTGTCTCCCGCTGGATCTTTTGAAGCTTCAAGTGGAAAAATAGAAGGTCAATTAATTAAAAAAAATGATTTGTTAGTAGCAGAAAAAATTTCAGTAAATATTCAATCACTTCAAACTGGTATTGATCTGAGGGATGAGCACTTTTGGAAACATCTAAATTCAAGAAAATTCTCCAATGCCATCATCACTAAATTCGAAGGCCGTGAAGGAAAAGCCACTGCCATGCTTGAGGTTTCTGGTGTAAAAAAACCGATTAAAATAAGTTACAAGGAAAAGGGTGATGAAATTATTGGTAATTTTAAGGTAAGTAATCAGGATTATAAGCTTCCTGTTGTCGAGTATATGGGGATCGGAGTTGAGGATGAAGTAGTGTGTGAAGTGAACATGCCCTTTAGGCGCCTTTTATAAAAAAGGGAAAAATCAATCTTAAGGAATTGTATACTGATAAATTTCACCTGATCTCGTATTGATTAAAAGCTCATTAGAGCTTTTCCAAGTCAGCTGATTTGGCCTTGAAGTGATAATAGATAATCCACTGACTGGGCCTAAATCTGTATTAGTACAATGGGCCGGTGCTGTTCCGCCCATTAAATCATAACAGTAAAGTTTTCCATCCGAACTGACATAATAAACTTGTTCTTTATCCTCAGAAAAAATGAAATTTCGAATTATCCTTCCAGCATCAAATAAAGTATGCAAAGTAGAATTTAAAGGGGTTTTTGGATTCGTCAAATACCTCAGATTATTGTTTTCTGAAAAGTAAAAAAGATCATAGCTGGAATCATACTGATTAAAGCAACTTGCTGATGCCATACAAGTTGAACTAAGTGGCATATTTTTTTGAGCCCCTGGAGTATTATTATCTGCAGAAAATCCAACATTTGTTGTGGCCCCGCCACCCATCATATGCTGAACAATACTGTTGGCATAATCATGAAATTGCATAACTGTAGCATTTAGCGCTGTTTCGGAAGGAGTGGCATAGGCTTGCCCTAAAGCAAAAACGCCACTATTAAAAACAGATAAATTATTTAATCCAAAAAAGTAAATGGAAATAAAATTTCTAGGATTTGAGCCTTGAATAGCTTGAGACCAACGAGTAGAGCCATTTTGTTTTTTATACATTTTTCCGTCAGCTTCAACCTTTCTTAAGAGAGTGTCCGTTACGAACCAAGGAAGACCATATTCATCAAAAGTTAATGAGGCAAGATTATGGTTTGAATGTGAATTACCAAGTGAAAGGGAAGTATTAAAATTGTCACCATCGGTAGTGATGGGAACGAGACTTTGATTACCAGCAATAGTCGTTACAATCCCCGTGGTTGGATTGACGTAATTAAAAGTCATTGAGTATTCATCAGTAAAGTAAAGACCTGTTGGAAATAATGATTGATTGGACTCACTTGCTTTTTTAAAATATATTCCACCTGGTAACTGAGCTCTCAACATTAATTTATCTTGGCCTATGCCATGGATGGGTTTTGTTCCCATCAGAGTGTAGATTTTTTGATTTTTGGGATTAATTAAGCGTACTCTGGCTCCTAGATCCACAAAGTAAACTTCATTATTAAATCCTGTAAAAACATTTCCTTTCCCATTACCATGAAAAATATTAACACAGGCACTTGAAATAATTGTTCCGTCATCATTACAATTTACTCCACCTGTTGAGCTTATGACTGTTGAAGTTGTTTCTGAGTTTCCACTTGCAACGGCGGTATTTGTATATTTGTTAAGTTTCCCACTCGCACCGTAAAGTGTATTCGTGAATTTATACAAACTAATCCCCATATTGCTTGTCACATTAGTTGAATAAATTACGCCGTTATAAATTTTACGAATGGTATTTTGACCATAATAAATCAGGCTACCGTCTCCGTTCACAGTTAAACTAAGGAGATGCTGATACATAATTTTACCTAATGGATTAGTAAGTGCGTCCGCACCGTTGGCAGGATCTGCAAGAGTGCAATTTCCTGCATAGTCGGAAAAGCTATAAGAGTCTGAAGCTGAGTCATAAGTTGCTTT
>CANHJD010000114.1 GCA_947461145.1 Bacteriovoracaceae bacterium | reverse complement strand
GAACATATTCCCTTCACCACAAAAACGATCCCCATGGAAGACTTTGTTCTTTATTTAAAGCAAGAGGTCCTCTGTTATTCCATTATGAGTGGCAGAGCGCAGAATGATCCTGAGACATCCGATATTATCCGCTTTATTGATGAAGAGGTGAAAGCGGGGAAGTACGAGATTTCGTACGGGATGGTTTTGGTTTCTGCCGAGTTGGGATAATTAAGGGACAGTGTATTCGTAAATCACACCATTAAAGTTACTAATAAATAACGTCGAACTATCTTTCCAGGTAAATTGATTGGGCACTCTAGTCATAGGTGTTGCAGCGGATGGAGGTCCAAGTGCAGTATTCGTTGAAGGTGTACTACCTGAAGTACATTCAGCTCTAGTTGAAGTGATATTATGGCAGTAGACTCTTCCGCCTGTTCCAATGTAATAAAGTGTACTCATATCAGGACTCAAGGTGAAATTAACAGTTGATAAGGATTGATGGGTGAATAGAGTTCCTAGCGTGCTTATTGTTGGTGAATTAGGGTTGGTGATATATCTTATTTTTTTATCTTCAGCAAAATAGAGGCGATTATTAGTTTCATCATGAAAAGTTGAACAACCGCCAGAAATACAAGAGGCACTAAAACTTTTGTTCGTTATAGGTGCTGCAGAATCTGCCGAAGTTGCTGCAATAGCGACGTCTCCCATCACATGTCTCAATTTCCCAGCAGGTATTTCACCACTTTGAAAATTTCCAAAATTTAGAACCTTTAAAACAGGCTTCATTGGAGCATAGGATACTTCATAAGAGCCAAGCATAAATCCTAATCCAGCGGAAGAAATTTGAAGATTATTTTGAAATCCTTCTACGTAGAGGTTTGTCCCTGTACTGCTTGAATCATCAGGTCTCGTTTCATATCGACTTGTCGAAGAGGCAGGCCTTATAGTTTTTTCTATGTTTTTTAAAGTACTATCTACCATTGAAAGAGTTCTCGATTGTCCAAGCCATGGTAAACCAGTTGAGTCAAATGTTAAGGTTTGCCCATTAATATATGCATATGGCTGACCCATTGATGTTTGATTTGAAACCGTCGATCCGCTGGCGTTAACTGTCCTAAAACTTTGATCGCCCCAAATGACTGAGGTTAATTTGTTCGTTGGATTAATATAACCAAAAGCAGGTCCAGTTGCTTCGACAAAATAAAGTCCCTCAGGAAAGCTTGCTTGATTGGGCTCAGTGGCTTTTTTATAGTATATGCCCCCAAATTTACCTCGAGCAAGACTTGCCGTTAAGCCTTCGCCGTAAAGTGCCTTTGTTCCAAAGATGGTTTTTATCTTGTTGTCACTGGTTACATACCGAACGCGATAAGGAGAGTTTGTGTTACTATAATTTCCATCAGTGAAAAATATTTTGCCTTGAGCATTCATCACTGGTGGACTCCAGGCCTGAGGACAAGAAGTGGTAAGGGAAATATCATCCTCTGAACAGCCGTTTGCAGATGGACCACTGATGGACGAGATGACATCTCCATTCGCTCCAAGGAGATTGGGTGTAAACTCGCCAATCCCGCTAACACTCCTTGCTGCAAAAACTTTTCCAGTTGAAGACTGATAAACTCCTGAAACAGTTCCTGTTAAAGTATTCGCTAAATAAAATTTCCCAGAAATGATTTTGTAGGGGGTCGCTGAATAGTAGTCGAAAAAATAAATATATTTGCCACCTTCCCAGGCAAGCACGTTCATATAGGCAAGATAGCTTAATGCTGGAAGAGGATTTTCTGTAGCGATGGAGCCATCAGCAGGTGTTGCTGGTGAATTACAATTTCCTGCTATATTGACCGCTTCCTGAGCATTTTTTGTGAGTGGATTTCGAATAACTTTAACAATCTTATATTTTCTATGGCCAGTATTGATATCGATAAGACTTCCTGGAGCACAGTTTTGAGCTATATAAATTGAGTTCTCATCATCAATCCCAAGAATTCTAGCGATGTTCAGCTGAGCGATATTTGGGGGTGTTGAGCCATTACCGATGTCACTACCGCCTGGAAGATAAAGCTTAATTTGTCTTGTGGTAGGATTAATTTGATAGAGATTGATTTGATTAAAGATTCCTGCATATTCATAACTGTAAGGTGAAAAATAGAGATAACCATCTTTATCAAAGAACATAACGACGGAGCCAAGCGGTACAAGAGGATTGGTCGGAAGGATCCCATTATTACTGAGAAGATTATTAGTCCCATTTCCGATAAAAAGTGAAACTAGGCCTGTTCTTGCATCAAGTTTTTTAATTCCAACACCGGAATCTAAAGCATAAATATCATTACTTGTGGGATGGATGGCCATCATAGGAGATTGAGCATTTCCTCCTTTTAAAATGGCAGATTTTCCTGCTCCACCAATTCCTCGATCCTCGGTCCCTGCATAGATACTCCAGCTTCCTGAGTTTTGTATGTTTGAGATAACCGGGATGCCGATATTTCCTGAGACGTCTTTCACAAACACTTTAATTCTAAAAAAACTCGTTGGTGCGGGGAATGAAGTATAACTTCCAGAAGCTGATTTAAGTCCAGATCCGATCCCACCAAGCCAGGTCATCTTAGTTGAATCAGTAATATCTTGATTCGTGATAATATCTTTGTAAGTCGTTCCATTTGTCGTGTAGGCCAATGAGATAGGATTCGATGCTAAATCCAATGTGGAACTAATAGACCAATCAATATTTAAGTTGTTATTGTTTGTAGAATAAACTCGGGAATTATCAGAAGGGTTATAAACATTCAGTGCAATAATTTTTGGTGGGTTGGCGACAAAGAATTGGATGTCGTCAGTGATAGGTGTGAGCGTAATATTATTGGCCGCATCTTTTGCCCAAACACAAACTTTTTTCACTCCATCCATGTTTGAGAGAGCAAAACTAAATTCTTGAGTTGCAGAAGTCCAGGAATACCATTCATTATTAACTGAATACTCAGAAGCACAATCTCCCGTCGTGGCATTGGCCTCAACGAAATGAACTTTAATCGAGTTATAGTTGTCGGCCGCACCAACTTTTAAACTCACAAATGAAGTTCCTGTATATACATCATCATCATTAATTTTAATTGATGAAAGACCTGGTGCTGAACTGTCAACTGAGAGAGTTATATTTTTTACTGCACTTATATTCCCCGCACTGTCTTTTGCCCAAGCATACAGAGTGTAGTCGCCCTCAACAGTTGAAGAAAGGGTATGGGTGATGCCACCGTTACTTGTTGAGCATGCTTGCCATGAGGAATTGCTAAGAGTTGGAGTGCTTGTAGATTCAGAAAGTAAAAGACCACTGATGCCAGTACAGTTTGCTACAGTAAATTGAAGACTGTTTGAATTAAAGGCATCATAAGGATAGTTAGTAAGATTTGGAACTGTTGGTGAAGTTTGGTCAAGAGTTGCGCTGACAGAGTTTGAAACAGAAGAAATATTTCCTGCTGCATCTTTAGCAAAAGCATAAAGAGTTTTGACTCCATCACCAAGAGAAATTGTATGAAGGATTCCGCTCAGTGATGTCGTGCAAGATTGCCAATTTTGATCTGTCTTTGAAGGACTCGCTGATGATTCTTTGATTAGGATTTTATCCACATCAGAACATGTGGCGACGATTAATTGTGCTGACGTTGAATTCGTAGGTGTGACAGAGATAAGACTAATAATTGGTGCAGCTGGTGCATCCACATCAATTAATAAAGTGATGATCGTTTCATTAATGAGGCCTGCATTATCTGTTGCCTTAAGCTTTAATTTAAAATTAGAGATGTTTGAGGTCGGAGCCGCTAATGAGTAAGTCGTATCTGAAAGATTGAGATCAGTGACTTTTGAAAAAGTTGTACCATCTTCAGATTTAAATAATTCAAGAAAGGCGAGACCCAGATTATCACTTGCAGAAAAAGTTAAAGCGATGGCTTCGCCACTCGAATAAATTAATCGATCTGCCGCAAGCTGGGTTTGAGGATTTGTCGAATCCCTCGTGATTGAAATGGGATTACTTCCAATAACGAGATTACTGCTGTCTTTGACCCATAGTCGTACTTGATGAGGTCCATCCCCATTTAACGAAATAGTGGCATTTTGGTTCAGTGAATCTGTGCAAGGAGA
This sequence comes from Bacteriovoracaceae bacterium, assembly GCA_947461145.1. GTDB lineage: Bacteria > Bdellovibrionota > Bacteriovoracia > Bacteriovoracales > Bacteriovoracaceae > Peredibacter. Next base: position 3,930 of record CANHJD010000114.1, on the reverse strand, counting down.
TGAAACAGAGCTTGCTGCAGGTGTATTAGCATCATCAACCGTGAAAGCGAAACTTGAAAAGCTTATGCAGTTGATTAAATCGGCTCCAGTCTGAACAGTCGCTAAAACGGAGCTTGCTGAAGTGATACTTGAAGCGAGAGAAAAATTTGGAACAACAGGGAGTGAATTATTATTAACGAGAAGATTATAGCTTTTTACTTGATAAGAATAATTCGTATCCAGTTGTCCAGTCCCATCATTTTTTCCAATAAACGCCTGAAGTGTATGGGTACCTGATTCATTCATTCCAGGAGTGTAAAGAAAATCAGCTCCAATTGAAGAGGTTTGAATGGTCGTTCCATCAAGTTTCCATTTTACCACAATGTCATAACTGGCCGACCAATGAATGGCCTTGAATTCAAATTGATGAATCACTTCTTCATTAAGAATACTAGGGATCGCTTCGCTCGTAATCGTAGGTGGAATATCTAGAAGCTTTTCAGGATTACCACCGAATAATTCAAAGAATTGATCACGAAGATTTTGATCATTCAGAAGTTGATTAAACGTGGCATCTAAGCTTCCGCCAGTGATGGCATTCATTAACTCTTCAGCATTCGCACTTTTAACTTGATGTATTTTTTTAGGAAGATCTGCAATAAGAGTGTAGGAAAGTAAGGTTGAAGAATAGTTTACATCTTGCTTTGTGAGTTGACCCATTAATGGTCTTTGATAAACCACATCACAGGGTCCTCCACCAATTCCCACAACCTCGATCAGATAATTCGAATAATCTGGGTCTACGTCGAGATTGAGATTTTCAAATTTAAATTTTGCTTGTGCATCGACTGTCGCAGTATCCACTGCAGGTAAGTTCTTTTCGCCCGTTTCTGATAACTTATATAAAGAAACTTCAGCATCACACAAACCCGCGTAGGCATTGAGTGAGGAGTACCAAGAATTTTTGTGACCACTCACGAACCCGATCATCGGGTTAACTTGGCCTTCAATAACCTTAGTCAATTGAGTTGATTGCTTACCGAGTGAAAAACTAATTCTTTCTCCACAAGAAGTGGCGAAAAAAATTAAAAACAGAATTGATAAAAAATGAGTTCTTCTCACTCTAACTTTATCGGCTTAATTCGCCCAATAATTTAGTGATTTCGGGAGGTTAACGGATCAAAACTTGCTTGCAACCACTTGAAATTACTAAAAGGGAATAACTAGAGAAAGTTAAGATAAGGCTATGCAGAGATTTTCAAATTAAACTTGGTTATAGATTATTTAAAAGCTCTAAGAATTTTTTTCTATATTTAAAGTCATGGTAAGCAAAGACATCACCATGAATTCCGTTATCGATTTGCCAGAACCGTTTCACTAGGTGGGGAGAAGCTTGCCATGTTTGAATAGTCTTGAGAGTGGTAAGGAAACTCCTTGCCTTTCAATGAGGATGTTAAAGTGGGGGATTACGAGATTTCATACGGGATAATAATTAATTGATTACGTACCTCATTGCCTACTAAATCAGACATTTCACCCTTGAATATCTTAAAACAGCTGAATAGATTGTGGCGCCAGATTCACGAGTCTTCATTTTAACCGAAGTGACGCGATCGTTTTCTTCGGTAATGATTAATTTTGTGACAATTTTTTTCTGGGAAAAGAGAACGTGTTGATACCATGTGGTGGTAAAAGTTATGATTGAATGATCATTTTTAACAATTTCATCCCTTGAAGTAATAGTGGGGTGAAAGTTTGATGCATCCGATTTTCTTTCAGATCTAAGTTTTAAAGAAAGATTATCCTTTTCAATGTCTAGTTTCATCTCACAACCCGAAGTCTTTAGGGCCTCTTGCGCTTTAAGAATCAAGGGCAAATCTCGCTGGATATTAAACGACTCCTGGGCAAAGGAAAGTTGTGAGATAAAGATAGTAAGGAAAATAAAGAATTTCATAAAAACACCTCAATATGGTGCCATTATTTCACAAATTGTAATCTCGGTGGGGATAGTATGTGCTTTTTATAGAGTGTCTGATTCGTGGACATAAAAAGACTGTAACCATTGGAAAATGAGTATAAACATTACACTTACAAAGCTCAAGGCGTTGATAAAATTCAAAAAGGGATTACTCTCTTCCCATGAAAATTAAACAGCGACTCATTCCCCTTGGGCTTTTGCTTACTTTGATAAGTTCCAGTCCACTGTATGCGAATATAAAAGGCGATCCAACTCCTGCTCCTCTCCCAGATGATTCGCTTTCATTTTGCCGACAACAAAGATGGGCAAAAATCTGCCTCAACACTCTTTTAACTTATCGATGTCACCAATATTTTAATTTAACCTCACCCATTGAGGCGCAACTCTGCTCGGCTGCTGCTCAGACGATGGTCGATTATCTTGATTACAAGACAGTGCAAGTGATTGAGGATAATAAAATTTATCGCTTTAAAATTATTTTTACGAATGAATTAAGATCACTAATTAAGAATCCAAAAGTGCAAAACTATCTTCGTTCGTTGGCAGTTGATTTAAAAATAGCGATGCGACGTCATGAGCCTTTTGATTTATTTAAATACACTCTAAAATTTTCAAAAAATCGTGACATTGCTCTTAAATGGATCGCGATCTTATTTCAAGACACAACATTTTCTCAAGTTCAAGTGACTTACCTTGAAGAGCTTCAATTGACTCATGATGAATGGGAGGCCAAGGAAGCGATGAAGGAAGTCGCTCTACTTTTGGAGCCGAAAAATCTTACTAAAGAAAAATTTCAGTCATGGCTTAAACTATATCCAGGAATTGATGGAAACGACTTGAATAGCTATTTAAATCCTTCTTTTTATCATTTTTATCCAATGGCATTAGTTGCTTCACATTTAAAGCAAAATCAATGGACTAAAAATTATGCATTCATGATACCTTTCACGCTTAATTCCGATTACGAATTTCAAACGCTTGATCCTGACCGCTGGCCTTGGCGACATCCAGCTCCTTTTAAAATTACTTCGAACCTCGATTGGAAAATGCGAGATATTTATTCCGGATTAGTTGGCTCACTTTTTGGTGCTGGTAGGGAAGATTTAACTCCTTCCTTAGAAAACTTTAAAAAAAGATTTGCGGCAAATCCTTTCAAGACCATGAAGGAATGGGCCTATAAAAAATAATAGAGAGACTTGATATGAGCTCTATACTGCTTAATATGGACTTTAGTCAGCGTATCGTAGTTGAGACCTCAAAGGCTGACTGGCTTCCTTCGCCAAGTGGAAGTGTATTGAGAAAACCTCTTGAACGTGCAGCCGCTGAAACTGGTCATGCCACATCATTAGTTCGTTACGTAGCAGGAGCTTCATTTCACTCACACTCACATCCAATTGGAGAGGAAATATTTGTCATTGACGGTATTTTTAGTGATGAAACAGGTGATTATCCGGCCGGAACTTACATAAGAAATCCTCCCGGTTCGATGCATTCACCCTTTTCAAAAGACGGGTGCATCTTATTTGTAAAACTCAACCAATTTCACCCGGAAGACCTTTCCCGGATCATTATTAACACAAATGAACCCCAAGGTTGGAGACCAGGCCATGGTGGTCTAAGAGTTTTCCCGTTACATTCCTTTCATACTGAAGGGACTGCTCTTGTTTGGTGGCCTGCAGGGGAAAGGTTTTTGCCTCACCGTCATTACGGTGGAGAGGAAATATTTGTTCTCAGTGGAGAATTCCAAGATGAGCATGGTCAATATCCAAAAGGTACGTGGCTCAGAAGCCCTCATCTCTCACTTCATCATCCCTTTGTGTCCGAGGAAACTCTTATTTTTGTAAAGACTGGACATCATCTAAAACTGGGATAATCCCTTCAAGAGCGATAGAAATGAACTATTCTTAAGCTCTAATTGTTCTTTATCGCTTTCAAGATTTTGGATGAATAATTTGGCCTTCTTCCTAGTGATT
>CANHJD010000113.1 GCA_947461145.1 Bacteriovoracaceae bacterium | reverse complement strand
ATACGACCTTTGTTCCCAAAAACGGGAATATTCAATTCAGGGTCAAGATGGATTGTTAAAAGTATCCCTTCTTTTTTGAATATTTCATTAATGAGAGAAAAAGCTTCTTGAGCTGTTTCTGTTAAATTAAAAATGGAGAGGTTCTCTGAGTCCGATCTTGAAAATGATCGGAGTCCTTTTACAATGTTGCCAATCCGGTCAGATGCATTATCTATTTTTTTTAATTTATAAAAGATTTTATCTAGATCATTCAAATTATTTTTCAGGTCATAGTCGAGCGTTGCTAGAAATCCTTTTATGATAGTGAGTGGGTTATTTATCTCATGTCCCACTCCCGCAGCCAGTTCTCCAATAGTGGCCAGTTTCGCTTGATGTTGTGAGAGTCTTTTTTGTTCTTCAAGTTTTTGTTGTAGTAATTTATTTTCTGTTATGTCCTGAATTGTTCCTTTGATCTTGGAAACTTTGCCTTCAGTATTTCTTATGGGTTCCCCAACTACCTTTATCCATTTATGGATTTTGTTTTTATCATGAATTTGAAACTCTTCGGCCCATGGCTTTGAAAAATGAATGGCGTCATCCAGAAAGCGTTTTATTTTTATTTTGTCCTCTGTAATGTAATTTTCTAGACCTGAATTTAAGTCAATTAATTCATTAGGATTCATTCCATGAATTTCATAGACCTCATCAGTCCAACTTTGTTTATCTGGGGCAAAGCTCATTTCCCAGCCACCAATTTTTGCAATTCTTTCTACTTCCTTATTAAGCTGTTGGAGCTTAAGCTTCTCGGTCATATCACGGATAGTTGCTTGAAATACCCTTTCGCCTTTAAGTACAAAATCGGTTAGAACGATTTCAACAGGAAAAACTTCTCCTTTTTTATTTTTTAAAATCCAGTCAAAGCGCATATTCCCAGCTTCAATGGCATTCTTTAAGATTTTGATCCTCTTTTTCTCACTTAATTCCCCACTGGGTTGGAAAGTTGGAGACAGCTCCTCAGGACTGATTTGAAAGAATTCTTCCTTGCTTTCAAATCCGAACATCTTGAGCGCTTTCTGGTTACAGTCAAAAAAGTGTCCGTCTTGCCTTTGTAATGTGATCGCATCGTTTGATGTTTCAAAAATGGCCGATACTTTTTCTTGATTGTCTCTTAACTCTTGTTCAATTATTTTTTCTTGTGTGATGTTGAGCTGAGTTCCAGTGAACCTAATTGGATTGCCAGCTTGATCTCTTTCACTGATTTGCCCTCTCTCAAGAACCCAAATCCACTCACCATTTGCGTGCTTCATTCGCTGGATATTTTGATAAACACTTGTCTTTCCATCGATATATTTTTTTATATCCTCTTCTGCTTTAATTTTATCCTCTGGATGAACTCTTTCATCCCAAAGATTCTGGTGATCTTGAAATTCCTGCGATTTGATCCCTAACATCTCGCACCAGCGGCGGTCAAATGTCGCTTTGTTTTCTTTTATCCACCAGTCCCAGGAGCCTACTTGAGCACAATCAAGTAAATACTCTAGGCGAGAGGTTGATTCTTTTATTTTTTTCTCTCTGAGCCTCGCTTCAATTAATATAACTGCTTGTCTCGCCAGTTTTTCTAAACTTTTCTTCTGCCACTCGGTTAGAGCTTTTGGAGTATTATCAATCACACAAAGAGTTCCAATTTTATAACCTGAACTCATGATTAAAGGAGCCCCTGCATAAAATCGCACGTGAGGGGCACCGGTATATAATGGATTATCTAGAAAGCGCTCATCTTTGCTGGAGTCTTGGACTTCAAAAATACTTGTGTCCATTATAGCATGACCACAGAAGGAGATGTCTCGAGGAGTCTCATTCGCATTCAGGCCAAACTTTGATTTAAACCATTGTCTGTCCCTATCAACAAGAGAGATTAATGAGATGGAACTTTGGCATATCTCACTTGCAAGAGTCGTAAGATCATCAAAAGCAGCTTCAGGCCCTGAATCAAGAATTTCCAGTTTTATTAATTCATTTAAACGTTCCCGTTCATCTGAGGGAATAGGTGCCTTTATCATTTACAGACCTTTTTCTTGACGAACTTTTAATTCAAGATTCTTGAGTGACGCTTCTATTTGTAAGCAATACTCTTCTAATTTTTCTTCAGAGGCTTCACTTTCTATTTTAATAGGTTCACCATATTCAAAATAAATTTTTGAAAATGGCTTTGGGATTTTAAATTTATCCCAAGAGTTGAATTCCCAATATTTATCAGGAATACCTACTACTGGAACTACTGGAGATCCAGTTTGTCTTGCAATAAGCGCGACACCTACTTTGCAGCGTTGTCTTGGCCCTCTTGGCCCATCAACAGTGATTCCACCACTCACTCCGGCCTTAAGGTGGGTCACATATGTTTGAACCGCTTCTCTTCCACCCTTGTCTTTATTTCTTTTTTTTGATGAACCTCTAACAGGTATGTAGCCCAATTTTTTGGACACAAAGGCAGCGTAATCTCCATCTTTACTTCTCGAGGCAAGTGCGAGGTAGGGTGAGGTCCATGCCAGGGTTCGCATAACTGAAACTACTTGTTCGTGCCAGACAGCAAAAACAAAAGAGTTTGAGGCGCTCATTTTTTTTGCTTTTTGTTCAATCTCAGGATTTTTGACTTCAAATTTTATTGTTGCAAAAAGTGCTTTGATAAAATACCAAATTACATGCTGTACGATTAGATGAGGTAAGTTCAAAGTAAATTTTTTCATGTTTTATAAAATTGAGTAAACTTTTAGACGATTCAGTCCTCCACAAGGGAATGTCCTAAGTCGTACCTGTTCGATAATCTCATTAGATAATATATTAAAAGCTATTTTATTTCCCGCAAAGGCCTTTACGTTTTTTTTCTCAATAAGTTTGATCCAGTTTCCATGACTTAAACCATCTAATTCAATCTCGAGGGGATTATTGTTCACAAAATAAGTAAAATCTAGTTCTACTATTTTAAGGGCACTTGCTTTGGCAAGTTTCACAATTACCTCCTCAAAGTGGCCAGGTATTCGACTCCGTGCTGATTCCATTCCATCAAACATATTGATTGGCGCAAAAGGAGATATTACTAATGAGGCCGGACTATAATGCTCGTCAGTTGCCTTAATGACAGTTGCCCCTAAGGCCGCACTTGCATTATTAAATTGTGAGCCTTTTTTTATCTGTGACCAGTTTTTAGCGAGTTCTTTTTCATCTGGATTATACTTAATGAATAAAGGCTTGTTTGTTTGTGGAACTTTTTCGTCATAGAGAGAAGGTTTCGCTTTATCGATCATAAGAAAAGTTGAGGCAAGATCATTTGGAACTTCATCAAATAATCCTAATCTAGTTAATCCTCCATCAGGAAAGATACTTACTTTTACCCGTTTAAAGATTTTTGATCTCTTATCCAGTTTGATTCTCAATTCTGAATGACCGGCAAGCTTAGTTTCTGGCAGGAATTCTTCCCAGTTGTCCTTATCAATTTCTTGCCCCTCAAGCTTAATGGATGGAGCAAAATTTCCCGTATGATATTTTGTGGAAATGAGCACAAAACTAACTGCAGAAGGCCCTTTGAGTTCAATGATCTGAAAATCTACCCCCGACTGATTGTGGCGAACTGTTTCCCAGCTATCCATAATTTTTCCCTGAGCACCGAAAAGTTCAGGTTCAAATTTAGGTAAATGATCACTAATCAGGTTTTCCGCGCGAGCAAACAGTTCATTTGAAACATGAACAACTTTGCCTTGATTTAATATATTAAATTTGGCGAGTGGGTCTAGTTCTCCCTTGTCAGTGATTTCTTCAGGACGATTGGGATAAAAGGCATTAAAGACAAGATTCTTATACCCAATATTAACGATTTCTTCTTGAGGAATATTCTGAATTTGAAAGTCCGCTTTGAATTTTGAGTAATCAATTCCTTGAATATTTAGTTCTTTGAGAACAAGTTGAGTCGTCTCAGCATTAAAGAGAACCCCATTCAGGTCTGCATTGCAAAGAATGACGAGACCTTTGCCACGATCAGGTCCAGTAAAGCAATGAAGATAGATGCAGCGGAAGCCATCATTGGCCCCTTGATGGATAGCAAATTTATTTGCTCCGGCCTCGGCTATAAAGACTCCCAGACCCATTTTTGAACCCATGAATTGCATGCAGCCTTTATCAGTGCCAAAAAGCATTTGAATTGCCGTCTCATGTGAAAGGGCACTTGACCCACTAAGGTTGTGATAGGCGTACTCTAAATGAGTCAGAAACCTTGCCATTGCCGATGAACTTCCCATGGAGCCTGCAGCAAAAGCAGGAAACATCTTGCGACTTCCTTCTATCTCTTGGCCTTGATCATTGTAACCATGTGCGTACTCGATATTGGGAAGTGTTTGCTGCTCAAAACTGAAATTCGTCATTCCTAGTTTATTTAAGAAAGGGCGCGTGAGTTCAAAGATTGATTTTTTTTCAAGAGACTCAATTAAATGCTCAAGAACTAAAAATCCTCCACCTGAATATTGAAAAACTTCACCTGGAGTATTGATAACTTTAATCGCTGGATAGTTGTATTCAATATTGCCCGAAAGAAATTCACGAATGGTTGGCATCTTTTTACTGGCCGGAACTCCATTTACATAATGCATGTTAAGCGCACAATGGGCCATTAGATGCGATAATTTAACTCTGTTATCGTTTAATCTAAAATCAGAATGAGTTTGGGAGAAAATCTCATCGACTGAAGTCGAGAGAGAAATATTTTTAGATTTAAAATATTCAATAGCAAAAGCAGAGCCCACAGTTTTACTTAATGAAGCCATTTCAAACCAAGTACTCGTTGTCGCCTGGCCGAAGGCCAAGTCCTGTTGATTTCCATCGCCATTAAGAATTGTGACTTGTGCCCCATGAATATGGTGCTTTTTCAAAAGGGTTTCAATCTTGAAAAATAAATGATTGAGTGGATGAGAGGTCATTCTTTTTTGAGTGATCTCCCACAATGCAATCCTCGCATTTTGTAATTCCTGCTCTTCACTGTTATGAATTCTTATTTCTAGGGCTTCGAGGAGTTCTTTGCCAGATTTATCTTTAGCGGAAATCAGGAACTTTACTCCAAATTTATTGAGGTAAGCCTCACCCAAAGAAATAAGCTCAGCTTTTATTTTTTCATCTTCATCAAAAACTTTTGCCTGCTCTGCACTTGCCATCTTATCAAGAGTTTTTTTCCCTTCTCCAATATTGCCGTGAAAAGAGGCAGCTTCAATAATCCCAGACTTATCAAACCCTAGAATAAGATTCTTCACTTGATTAAGGTCCAGAGCTGTATTCTTGGCGAGAGTTGTCGCGAAAGATAAGTTTCCACACATTTCAAAGTAATAATTAAAGCGATTTGCTTCATCTGTAATTTGAAATTTTTGAGAGTCTAATTTAAGTACTTCTTCCCAAGGATCTTGGGCGTCACGAACAGATTGGATTGTAAATGGAAGGAAAAGTTGTGTGGCAAATTCAACAGGATCTTTATCCGTCATGAGTTTAACCATGAGGTTAAAAGCAATAGGGTACCATTTTGCAGTACGCTCATCCCACTTAACTTGAACAATCTTTTTCCCATCAGACTTATCTTTTCTAATAAAATGCATCTCTTCATGTGCAATATTTAGAAAATCTGCCAGAGAAAAACGACCATGGTTAAGTTCATGCCAAACTTCCCAACGAGATCTCTCAGCAGTGGCCAAATCATCCATCACCCTTGCAGGGACTCCAGCTATTTGAGTTGGGAGGGCTACACAACCATTTCCAGAAAGCCAGTCAGTGATGTATTGAAGGGATTGAAAGACGTTGTAGCGAATTTCATCTGGATGATTATTGGCAATAAAATCTGATTCAATAATGTCAGTTACAATGAGTGAACGAGCATAAAGAGGATTTTCTCTATCAAGCCCCTCTATGTCAGGTCCATGAATAAAATCAAGAATTTCTTTGTGATATTTCTTATCGAGTAGTGCCATGACAAGAGTATCAAGTTTAACTGAATCACCTTCTTTATGTATTCTCCATGCTTCAACAAGGGCCAATCCAAGACGAACAAAATCTGGATGTGCTACCCAGAAACCATTTAGGTCTCTTTTAAACTGAGTGATCACGTCACGAATATAGCCTTTTATGGTGACTTGAAATGACGGACTCATAAGTTCGTTAGTCACAGGTAAAATACCATACATTCCGCCAACTTTAATGCCTCCACGAGAGCCTACTACATTGGCGAGAAGGTCATGAGAGGCCTTAATGTATTTAATAACGATATCTGGATCGGCCTTAACGGGAATTCTATAATTGGCATCTTCTTTAAATAGTCTGGCAGTCGAAGCAAGGTAGTCGTGCCAGCCAAGGGAGGCGCCTACAAAGTAGGGGTACAATTCATCCATGATTTCATTTGTTCTAAAGACTGCTCTTGGATTTTCAAGAACAATCATTAAGCGAATTGTTCCAATCTTATATTCAGGATGAAGCTTGTTTATCATCTTCTCTGCAGTTTCAAGCATGAAGCGAATATACCGGGCCTCTTCTTCATTTTCTAATTTCGGAACATAGAAAACCATCGCTTTAGGATTATGCCAGTTCTTAAAAAGGTGAAGAGCAAAGTCGTAAAGGTGAAGAGGAATAGGATTATTTTCATAAAATAGGAAGAAGCAAGGTAGAGCAAGACCAGGAAAGCGCTTAATTGGGAGCGAGAGGTGGTCGGCCGCAAGCTCATATTTTTTTCCATTGCCTTCATCTACAAATGATAAATTCCCATCGAGACATTTTGTTAAGTTTTCTCCTGAAGAAATCAAGTCTTCGCGAAGGGGAGTCTTTGAGTCCTCGTCATCCGCACCCCATTTCGGGAGATCCTTTTGTGTGGCCAGAAGTTCCTCAACGATTGCCGGCTCACCTTTAAGTTTACGATGATAAGCATTCATTGCATTCACAGAGAGTTTGGCATTATCTGGTGGGCCAAAAAGTGTTACGTGGTTGCCCTGCAAATATTCTGGAATGGGAGCGATCTGTGCCCCACAGTTGCTATGATATTTTGGAGTCTTTGGGCCAATGACAATTCTTCCCTCAGCGTCCTCTAACCCTAGAACTGTTTTATAGTCTGAAGAGAGAAAATCACGACTCCATTCTTGATTAAATGCAACTGTGGCCTTCGTTCTCTCATCAATAAATTTACGATCTTTGGTTCGACGGTTTAAAACGATATTAAGTTCTGATTCAACGGCAATATAAAGATCACAAAGAAATTGAAATGATTCTTTATTTTCAAGACCACCACTTGATCCCACTTGTTTTAGGCCTTCAATGCCTGAAACGCTTTCTGCTTCTTTTAAGAGATGCTCAAGAATTGAATCAGAAAGGAAGTCACGGTAATAGGGAATTGTTCGTTTCGTCATGCTTAGCTTCCTCTATAAGTCGAATAGCCGTATGGGTTTAAGAGAAGGGGGACGTGGTACTTGCGTTCAGTATTTTTAATTTGAAAAACAATAGGAGTATTTAAAAAGAAGTGTTCTTCATTTTTATAATACTCTTCAATCATGAAGGTGAGCCTATAAGTCCCTTGCTCTTTTGGACAATTAAAAACAATCCGACCATCACTGTTGGTTTTATCTGTTCCAATTTCTTTCCAGTCGTTATTTTGTTTTTGCTCCAAAAGTACAGTTACTCCTGATGCAGGTGAGCCCTTTGTCGTATCAAGAATATGAGTACTGATCATCTTAACTCCTATTTAAAAATAAACTTAATCGGGGCCAGAGTTTCACCCGTTACGGTGATCTCTTGGGTTTGAGTTCCAAAAATTTCATGCCAGGCCTCAATGGTATAAGTTCCTGGAGGGAGGTCTTTGAGAGCGAATTCCCCCTTAGAATTTGTCACTGCAAAGAATGGGTGATCCATTATCGCTACAAAGGCACCCATCCAAGGATGAACACTACATTTTGTTTGAAGATAAAATTCTGGATTATTAAATACTTTTGTCACTCTCTGATCTTTGTGAGGCATTGCTACATTGAATCTCTGGTTTACCTTTGTAACGGAACGGACATTGTGGAAAATTGGATCAGAATTGATAAAGGTTACCTTCTGCCCAACTCT
>CANHJD010000112.1 GCA_947461145.1 Bacteriovoracaceae bacterium | reverse complement strand
CACTTTAATTCTGTATTTTTCCCCCATCTAAGAATAGGCCCCTTTGCACCTGGAACTGGTCACCTCAAACGCTCCTATAAGAGACTTGCAAAAGTTGGGTTTCATTTGCGTGCATTTGATCAGGAGAATTTTAAATCAAAAGAGCTACCTCTTTTCTATGAAATAAGCCATGAAGCCTTTAGTGATGCCTTACTTTTTGAAAAAATTGACCTACAAACTTTTTCAGAACTTTATGCCGGTGCAGTGGCAACCTATGATTTCTCTCCTTCTTGCGTTTTAATTGACCCGGAGGGAAATGAGGCAGGCTTCCTTTTTGCTTTTTTTGATGGGGATCATCTTGTTATTAAGTCGATAGCCCTAAGAAAAAAGTACCAGGGCCTAAAGCTCTCCTCTGGGATGATATATTCGGCAGTAGAAAAAGCATTTAATTTAAATAAGAAATTTACTGTCTCAGCACTTGTACGAACTGGACTTACCAGTGAGAAGATCGCTGGCAAAAGTCAAAAATGGTCGTGGTTTTCATGGACTCATGATTATGTAATTGTGAAAAAGGATCTCTAAAATGAGTAATGATTATTTTCAAGGTCTCAACTACTCACTGGCCAATGAGGATACTTGGATTGAATATAAATTGGCACCAGAGAATGCAGATTCCATTTTTGCGGTTTGCGGCTCAGGCAGTCGAGTGATTCCTCTTCTTGCAAGAAATCCAAAGGAACTTCACATCGTGGACCTTTCCGAGGCCCAACTAAAGCTTTTTCGATTAAGGCATGAGTCGATAAAAAAACTATCCTATAGAGAGTATCTTTTCTTCCTTGGTTACCTGAAAGAAGAAAATCAATTAAACCGAAGGGAGCTTTTTAAGAGACTCACACTCTCTTCTGAGGATATTACCTATTGGGATCATTTTAAATCACTTTGGGAGGCACAAGGCTTTATCTATCTTGGGAAGTGGGAAAACCATTTTATGATGCTGGGGAGAATTTATCAGCGGCTCACATGCAGTCAGCTTTTTTCATTATTTGATACCAAAGACTATAGTCATCAAAAAAGTCTTTTAAATCACTTTTGGATTACTCCACTTTTTCAGCTTTATACAAAAATTGTGATGAATGAGTGGGTGGCCAATCGTCTGCTGTATAAGGGCTCTTTTGCTGGCAGCAAAGATAAAAAAACAATGAAAATCACAGCCGCCGAATATGTGTCAGGTGAATTTGATGATCTCTTTAAAACTACTTGGGTGAAAAGCAATTATTTCTTGCAGCTTATCTTTCTCAACTCTGTCATGTTCAAAGAGGCCTTCCCTGCGGAGTGTGACGAGGGTCTTTTTTATAAAGTAAAAAACAGCTCCACCCAAATTCACTTTCATCAGAAAAATCTTCTGGAACTCCTAAAAGAAAGACCCCATGATTTTTATTCTCTATCGGATACTTTTTCTTATATGAAAGATGAGGATGTTGCAGAATTTCTTGAGGCCCTGCCTAAGGATATCAAAAAGAGCTCCCTTATGGTGATTCGAACCTTCATGCGAAAACCCTCTTTTAAAATTTCTTCCCCTTGGGAAACCAAGACCGAGCTTAACGAAAGATATGCCAAGGAGGATTGTACGAGGATGTATGAATTTAGTGTGCTTAAAAAAGCCTAGGACTTCTTTCTTAAAATGAGCATCCCATCACCATAAGAGAAAAATCGGTATTTTTCCTTAATGGCCAGATCGTAAAGTTCCAAGACCTTTTTACGTCCCAGTAAAGAGCTTACAAGCATAATAAGAGATGATTTAGGCAAATGAAAATTCGTTACAAGAGCATCAATTGAGTGAACCATTTTCCCTGGATGAAGAAAAATTGAAGTTCCCTTCATTCCTCCATTCACATCAAATTCGATGTTACCCTCTTTCCAGGAACTCTCCAGAGTTCTGAGAGTTGTGGTGCCGACAGCGATTCTGAATTTTGCCTCGCGGATTTTTTTTAAATTTTCTTGATCAATTGTATAGAGTTCCTCATGCATTTTATGCTCAAGAATATTCTCAGATTTAATAGGAGCAAAAGTTCCGGCCCCAACATGGAGGGTGACTGAGGCCAAGTGATGACCAGTTTTATTTAAATGATCTAAAAGTTCTTGTGAGAAATGAAGTCCGGCCGTCGGTGCGGCCACAGAGCCCATTTCTTTGGCGTAAACTGTTTGGTAGGTTTTTTTATCAAGCTCATCACTCTCGCCACCACGAATGTAGGGCGGAATGGGAATTTTCCCAATAGTCTCTAACTTTTCTAGTAAGATCTCATGGGTGCAATTAAACTTTACTAAAAAAGTTCCATCCCCTTTCACTTCAACTAATCTCGCCTTGAGGTCAGTGAAATGAAATTCATCACCCGTTTTTCTCTTCCCAGAAGCTCTGATCATGGCCGGGTAAAGGCCATTATGACTAACAAGGGACAAAACAAAGACCTCTGCCGCCCCACCTGAAGCTTTGTTTCCCAAAAGTCGGCAGGGAAAAACCTTTGAGCGGTTGAAAACGAGTGTCGATTCGGCCGGAATATAATCAGCAATTTTATGATAGTAAGTATGGATAACTTGGTCTTTGGCCTCATCATAAACGAGTAAACGTGAGGAATGCCTGTCAGGGACAGGCCTATCGGCAATGAGCTCCGGAGGGAGCAAAAAATCATAACTTTGTAAGTTGAAGTCGGTCATTTTTTCAAACTATCTTGTGAAGTAAGGCTTTTTTTAGATATCATCTATCACAGGAGACTCATTATGATGAATAAAATTCTACTTCTCGGCCTTCTTATTACTCCGACTCTTTGGGCGCAAAACGCCACAGAGGAAGCTATTATTTTAAATCAGGAACTTCAGTTTTTAGAAGATTCAGCTAATAACGTAAATCTCACAACGACCTCTAATCAGACGCTTCAAGAACGGGCGAACCCAATCAATACTCAAAGTCTTGAAAAAGAATACTTTGGGGAAGAGTTAGAAGACGGCATCAAAACAAAAGCAGCTGCTCCAAAAAGAAGAAGCCTATAATTACTGGCCTGGTTTACGCCAGGCCAAACTTTTTAAAAACTCCCAAGAAACTTAGCATCAGCTCATCCAAGAGATTTTTCATCGCTAAAAATGTCGGATAACTCTGAACATTTTCCAAAATCATCTTAAGCATGGTTTGTAAAAACTGAACAACTGGCTCTAGACCAAGTTTTTTTACCACTAGATCTAAAATATCGCTCGCCTCTTGCACGTCTTTGCCTTTTACCACGTAGAGTGGATTTTTTGCTTTTGATTTTTTAGTTTTCTCATTCATGAGTGAAGCTCCTTCTGAACGGTCTCAGTCATTTGGGTGAACTGACGTTGAAGATCTTTATATTCAGTGGACTTATATTGAAAGACGGACTTTCTTTGGGCCAGTGATTTCCCAAACTGAACCTTATTTGTAAATGGCTCATAAACAAAGGCCTCCCCAAGTGTATCCTTGATATTTGCAAGATCAGAAGTCGCCTGCTTTCGGCGAGTATCAAAGAGATTAGGAATATAACCAAGATTTTTTGGAGTTGAGGTAATTTCCATATCAGCAATATCTGAAACAACTTGTTGGATATTTTTTAATCCTTGCTCAGAGAAACGATCCGGAACGAATGGATACAGCACTCCATCACAGGCACAAAGAATATTAACAACTAAAAGACCCAGAGTCGGTGGTCCATCAATCACAATCACATCATACTGAGAGCGAAGCTCATACTTTTCAATAAACTTCTTAAGAATTAACTGCCTTGGGGCATTGATTCCCGCCACAGTAAGCTCAAACCCAGAAAGTTCCTGCCCAGCGGGCAGAAGATCAATTTGAACTCCATCCTCTTGTTTTGTTTTTACAATCACATCAGAAATTAAAACTGACGTATGAAGAGCTTTAAGTTCTTTAATTGTATTCACCAAGAGGTGGTGTATGTGCAAATCAGGAGTAGCTATATCAAAGAGAGAAGTAAAATTGGCCTGTGGATCCATATCAAGGCACAAAACTTTTTTTCCTTGATGAGCGAAGGCATGAGCAATATTGAAGGCCATAGTCGTTTTACCGACACCACCTTTTTGGTTCATCAGAGCAATCACTTTGCCTTGATTTTTCTCAGTGGTTTGATTTGGTTTAAAAAAAGAGAACATCGGCCCTTCCTTGTTAAAATTGCCAACAAATATGGTCAATAATCCATGACCCTTAAAATTTTGCCCCTCCGCTCATTATTTGTAAACCATGGAATTTGTGAAGATTTACCGTATCTTCCCGACAGGAGAAGTCGGATTAAAGGCACAATAGTGTCAACCAAAAGTTCTTAAATCTCTCAAGTCTAAGGAATTTCAAAGAAAGTTCCGATAAAGCTTGGGACGGATTGAAAAGGAAAGAAACTATGGTCGGTTTCAAATCATTTATCACGATTATTTTGCTGCTTGTTTTAGCGGCCTGTGTGCCTCAAACAAAGCAGACAGATTGCTCTTCAAACGAAGCCTTCAACGCTACACTTCGAATGTGTGTGCCAGTGATGAACGGTCCAAGCTCATTCATCACTCTTACTGATCCAAATAATTTAGGCACAATACAAAGATTCAAAACAAGCACAACGCCAGTTAATTTCTCAGTGGTTGTCTCTAACCCTTATGCCCAATCATTTTATGTAACTTGGAGCAGATTTAAACCATCTGGAACATCTACTGGAATTTCTGGAACAAGTTCAGGTAATACTTTCACGACAAGCCTCATACCGAATCAACTTTTAAATTTATCAGGGGCAAATGATATTGGTCTCCATGTAATTACAGCAACTGTTTATGACTCAAATAATGATGCGGTTGCCAGTCTTAGTTTCCAGCTTATCATAAGCGATACTCCGACTCCTGAAATTGATTCAGCGAGCACCAACCCCCCAGGATACATAGCGCTTACAACTCCTCAGGAGTTACCACCAATCGATTCTGCAATGATTTTTAGTTTTGATACAAAAAATAATGGATTGAATATTACTGGTTTAGGTTACAGAACAGACTGGTTTTTGTATCGAGGTGGAATTCTTATCGATAACAATAATTCACCGAGCCTTTTCTCAAATAATGCTGTTAACGATGTCAACTCTTCATCTTACTCATTTGATCCGTTTGCTATTGATGGAATTACCATTGGCTCTTACATACTAATTGGTAAAGTCACTAATACGGCCGGCGATCCGATTGATGCTCGTCAGTGGAGTATTACTGTTTCTCATCCTACACTTCCAAAAGTTACAAGCAGAAATATTTATAAAACTTCTACATCACCAGGATATTCCACTGTTTCAACTGCGTATCATGGAGTTGCCTATACGGATTGGATTTCGACAGAACCTCTCGACAAAAGCTTTATCCCTAACGGCGCTTATACAGCACAGGGAGATTACTGTGTCACGATTGCAGATGCACAAGGTGCGTACACTGGGGACAACCAAGGTGTTCGAGTTGATTTCTTTCTTGATAATGCCACAATGGTCTACAGTGCTTCAACCGATGACTCCAACGGAACAGCTGAAGAGAAAGTTTGCTTAAGTGATGGTGGTCCAGCAGGTGCGACATCAAATGTGATGTTTACAAATACGACCTCAACTTCAACTCAGGCACATACAATTGTCGCCCATGTATTTGATGAGGCGACAGGACAAGAGTATACAAACTATGAAATGGCCGGTACTTGGGCCTATCCGATAACTTGGAATTTTTTAGTTAAGCCTGCGAATGCCGCTCCAACGGTTGCGTTCACGACTCAAACTCTAACAGGTATTACATGTAGCTCATCATCTTCCACCGCAAAGACCTGTGCTGTAACTCAAGATTCAGCTTTCACAGTTGGGGTAAAAGTCACTGATGATTTCTACAGCACTATAACTAATCAAAATAAGTTCAGCTATACGATGGTTCTCATGAAAAATGGAACTCCTTTTCCAGGACAATCGTGTACGAAAACTATTTTAAATGCCAGTAGCTCCAATGCCGTTGGATCCGATGCAGGGGGAACCGTAGATGAAGTTGGACCAGATTATATCTGTACCTTCACAGTACCAAGCTATGATGCCACTGGATCAATTAATCCTGGTGCTTTTGCCTGGAGTGTGAAGATTGATGTCTCTGACGTGGGATCTCCCATTGCGGGATCGTCCGCGATGTCTTCTACAACACTGAATTACAATCTCAATGTCACGGAGGCCAACACTGCCCCAGTGATCGTTGCTCAAGGAACAACCACTTCAGTTTCTTATTTATCAGTATCTCCTGACACTCCACTCACATTAGCTTCGACGGATGTTGGTGCTAATTCAAATGCAATTGAAGGCGATACACTTACCTTTAATATAAATGTCCAAGATGCTCAAAGAGATGATCACATCATTAGAGTTTATCTTTGTACTGACTTGACAAGCTCATGTGCCTCGACGGCCCTTGTTGCCACACAAACCATAAATAAAACGGATAACATTCTCACTCAGAAGACTCTGCTCTCTTACACCCTTCCGGAAAATCTACTTCCTATTACGACCCCTGCGGGTACAAATGTGGATGTCTTTTTCAAAGTGCAAGTCGAAGATATTCCAGATACAGTGACGGCCTTAATATCTAATACAAGCACAAGTGCTCCAGTTCACTTTAATTTAAACGTACGAAATACAAATCCTGCACCACAATTTGCTCAAGATAATACTTTAGATGTCACTGATCCGATTATTACATTTGCGGGTTACCCACTTACAATTAATCCAGGAACAATTACTGATGCTTCGATTGCGACATCAGAAAATACACCTCATGTTCAGTGGTACATAGATGATAATGGTGGGGATGATTCTTATGTGGCCATCACCGGAGCAACCTCTCCTATTCTTGTTTGGACTCCATCAAATAAGATTACAGCAGGCACAACAGTCAATCTTGCCGTCTGTGTTGATGACGGAACGGTCATGAATCCTCAGCCAAGCACTGCAAGCATTGGGGCCCTCATCGGCTCAACTAACCCTGTCTATGGGTCTAACTGTTTTGGTAGTTGGGATGTGGAAGTTAAGCAGCACATTGTCCCAACCGCTTACTTCAATGGCACAGTTAATGTGGGAGATGAAATCGCCGTATGGCAAGATACAACTGTAACAAATAAGAATGTTATCTACTCTGCTTACAATGATGCCAACGGCATGATTTATATTGAAAAAACAGTCTTTGATACAGATGGAAAGATCTATAACAATACAACATCTGGTTTCCAAACAATTAGCTTTGCAGCCATTGACGGAACAGTTGCTGATGCAGCAACCATCAAAGATCTCTCTCTTGCTGGAACAGATGAGTTCCTCTACATCGCTTACAGAGCAGCACCTTCTTCTAGTCCAAATTCTCCTCGTATTAGAATCAGAAGAATTGATAAGCGCTCTGGAGCAACTACGGGATCAAAAACTGATGTAGCGACCCACCCCGAGCCTGGAAAGTTTGGCTTCATGTACACACAATCTGCTCCAACCTCCTCCACATCCACAGGAAGTGTGACTGTAAACTCACCTTCTCCTGGCCAGCCCTATGTCATTACCTTTGGGGCATCCTTAGCTGCAGGGGACCAAGTAGATGTAAATGGTGTTACATTTACTGCATCTTCTACTGCTCCAGCGGGAGGAATCCTTTGTTCAGGTGGCTCATTAGGATGTAGTACAACAGGAAATGCCCAGCTTCTTGCAAACGCTATCAACAGTTCATCTGATCGCCTTCTTCAAGGTGTCACTGCTGTAGAGAGCGGATCTACTGTAACCCTCTATGGTGACATCAATGCCGGTGAATCAGCTGATGGTAATACGACAGCGCTCTTGTCTAGTTATATCCCAGGAAAGCTTGGTAAGATCATGACTTATGATAGCGGTGGTGGGGTTTGGTCTTGGTATCTTCCTTTTGTGGATGTTTCACACGCTTCAAGTAACATTCGCATGCTGACAGGTTCGGCCGGATCAACAGATTACTTAGGCACAACAACCATTACCGATACGATGGTTTATAGTACAACAGCAGATCCAGCAAACGGCATCGGTGCTGTGAACTGGTTTACAAATGATCTTTTTGGTAACGAAATCCTGATCGGCTCGATTAATACCTCAAGTGTAGCGAAGCTCACTACTTACCCACTTGGCTCAGCAGTCGCAACTGCAAGCAACACTCTTTTTGGTGGCTCTCCCGTAGAAGCGGGAAGCCTAAAAGTTGCAGCGAGAGTCACAAATAATAGTTTCAATTATTTAGCAGCCAAAGTCCTTACGAGTCTCTCCCCACTTACATATGAGTGGAAATTTGGAAGATATGACTCAAGTCTTTTGCCTTCTCCGGTGCCTTCTCCGGCGGCTTCTCCGGCGCCTATTCCGGCCGAGGAAACGTTCTCAAATCTCTCAAATAATGCCGCTACGGCAACGGTACTTGCTAATATTGCTGACTTCACAAT
>CANHJD010000111.1 GCA_947461145.1 Bacteriovoracaceae bacterium | reverse complement strand
ATTCAGTTGAGAAACTCATGAAGGTCCTCAAGACCCAAATGAAGGATCCCAAACTTCAGGCTCGCGCCAAGGAAATGATGAAGGAATTAGTAGGTGAACGGATTCACTAAGAAAAGGCCCTCGAAAGAGGGCCTTTTTTATTTGGTCATACCTAGCGTGTGATAACTAGCTCATCAGGATTTACATTAACATTATAAGTATTCCATCCATCGGTAGAACGGAGAACAACGTTTCCATTAAACTGGATACCTGCAACAGTGTAATAGCGATTCATTCGATTTATTACAGTCTGCCCAACGCAGATTTGGTTATAATGAGTTTGGACACAGCCCTTGGTTGAGGCCAGATTATTACGTTCCACATTTGAAAGTAGAGTGTTCCATCCATCTGTAGATTGAGTGACGAAGCGATCATCAAAAGAAATAGCCGCAATTTTTACTAATCGTGATGACATGACATCAATCACTGATTCAGAAATACAGAGGCCGATATTGCAACCACTCGTTACAGATAAAAGATCACGACGTATGGAATAAGTTGTCGTATTCCAGCCATCATTTGATCTGATAGAGTAGAGACCATTCATATCGATGCCCGCAATTGTAGCAAAGCGATTATTAAAGACTACAGTCTCACCAAAATTAACTGGTCTTCTCGCATCCATTCCAGATGGTGCTGGAATTGGAGTCGGTGTTGGTGTTGGAGTCTGACGAATAGGGCGAACGCAGTCCAAACTTCCATTTGGGTAGCGAGGGTTGCGAGAATATTCTAATCGTATTGATTTGCGACACTCTTTCATTCCCTCAATGCAGCTATCCTGGTCACCGAAGGCGGTAAATGTTCTGATAATTCGATTATAGTTATCTACCATGTTCACATAACATGATTGCGCAAATAGATTTCCGCTCACGCTCAAAAGTCCTAGCAGTAATAATTTTCTCATCTCTGTGCTCCCTTGGTTTCAATCACACTGGGCTTCTAACACAGTTAAAAACACCTCGTATGCTTGGTGGGTAGAAGTTATAGGTTTGGCACTCAGCTTGCTTAGTTTAAGGAAAGGACTTGGGAAACCTAAGGCGAAGTTAAGTTATTACAGCACCTTAGATGGTCTCCGAGAAGCAGCAAATGAGTAGTTTTTGGTTAAATTTTAGGCACTCACTAGCTTTTAGACAGCTAGCTCTTTTGGGACTTCTTATGGTCTCAGGGGTGTGCATGGGTCAGAGTTGTCCAGTTAAAAAAGTCCAAAAGCGGCTTCCGGCAAGCTATGTTCCTGATGATGATGTCATTATTAGTCCAGTTGCAAATGAAGTTTCTTTTTATCACCAACATATCGCCTCAGATGAGAGTTCTGATGTCGTTAAGGCCAGAAACCAGATTAAAGTTTGGAATGATAACCAAATTTTTGCTGAACAGTATGGTCTAAGAACAACTCTTGTTGGGTCTCCTTATTTTTCCCCTACACCAGAACAAAAATGGGATTATTTTAAGGATAAATATTTTCGCTATTTAAGGCAAAAAGGTGAGCAACCTTTTAAAGATATGCCGAAAAACTGGTACCAAGAATATAGGGCCTCAAACGAAGTCGATACAATTGATGAAATTGAATCACGTTTTAAGAAATCAAATGAGAAATCTTCGGGAGAGAAGATGCTTCCAAAATCTCTGCAGGCCAAGGAAGTGAGTCTATGGAAAAAGACGAGTTTTATTTTTCAACCCAGAGTTGATATGGGAATTGTTGTTGTGGGTTTTAAAACACCATTTGCCTACGCTCGTGCCTGGGTGGGAGTTAACGGAAAAACTGAAGTGAACGTTCAGCAAACCTATGATTCAATTGGTATGCGCGCCATGTTTAACTATTATGCTGATTCCGGTGAGTATTTTACCTCTGTGGATCAACGTATCATTAATGGTCTTTACGCTCGTTATACGAGGAGCAATAAGCCAAGTACTGATATTCAAGACGATACCCTCATGCTGCTCTATGCTAAACAATTCTAATTCCCCTCATTTTTTCTAGCCTGAAAATACTGCGAAGAGTACTATAAGCGCACATTTTTACCCCTACATTGGAGTTACTATGAGTCTCTTTGAGAGTCCATTTTTCCAAGATGCGTACTCACAGCTTGAATCTGCTGGAACAACTATGAAAATGGATCCAAACGTTCTTGAACGTTTGAAGTATCCAAAGCGCGCTCTTCAAGTTTCTGTTCCTGTTCGTCTTGATGACGGTACAGTGAAAGTTTTTGAAGGCTATCGCGTACAACACAATATGACTTTAGGCCCAGGTAAAGGGGGGATTCGCTTTCACCCTCACGTGAGTCTTTCTGAAACAGCTGCACTAGCAATGCTCATGACATTTAAGTGCGCCCTTGTTGGTCTTCCCCTAGGAGGAGCAAAGGGTGGAATTAAAGTTGATCCTAATGATCTTTCGCGTGCTGAACTTCAGGCCATGACTCGTCGATATACGACAGAAATTGCCATGATCATCGGTCCGGACAAAGACGTTCCAGCTCCAGATATCGGAACTGATGGACAGACAATGGCCTGGTTGATGGATACATATTCTCAGCTCAATGGTTATGCTGTTCCCGGAGTTGTGACTGGAAAGCCAATTGCAATTGGTGGATCTCTTGGCCGTGCGGAATCAACTGGTAAAGGTGTTGTTTTCTGTATCAACTTTGCGTATGAAAAATTAAATAAACAAATCACTTCTTCTACTACTGTTGCCATTCATGGTTTTGGTAAAGTGGGTATTCCTGCAGCTGAAGATCTTGATGCTCAAGGAGCAAAGATTGTAGCTATCTCAGATGTGTCAGGGGCGATCTATAATCCAAAAGGTCTGAACATTAAAGAATGTGCAAGCTGGGTTAAAGAGCGCAAGCTCCTTCGTGATCTTCCAGGTGTTGAGCACATCAGTAACGAACAACTCCTAGAACTTGATGTCGACATTCTTATACCTGCTGCAATTGATGGCGTTGTGACGAAAGAAAACGCTAACAGAGTAAAGGCTAAAATCATTGCTGAAGGTGCAAACGGCCCTCTCACTCACGAAGCAGTTGATATCATCACTGACCGTGGTGGACTCATTATTCCAGATATTCTTTGTAATGCTGGTGGGGTGATTGTGTCTTACTTTGAGTGGGTTCAAGGTATGCAGATGTTCTTCTGGGATCTTGAAACTGTTAACACAAAACTTCACGACATTATGAAGCTTTCGTTTGATAAAGTTTGGGCCTGTTCTCTTAAGTACAAAGTGAACATGAAACAAGCTGCCTTTATTGCTTCTCTTGATCGTATCCAAGGTGCCATGAGACTTCGTGGTATGTGGCCAGGTTAAGACTAATCTGTTGAATTCATGGGGAGGCACCAATAAGTGTCTCCCCATTATCTAATTTTTAGATCGTGAAATTATTTCCATTCTACTTCTCAGATATCTCACTTTGATTTAAATTCTCCCCACTTTGACTAACCTTGCTAGGGAGCTTTTATGAAACTATTTCTTTTCCTTATTTCTGGACTTGTAAGTTTGAATGCACTTGCTTTCAATATTTGTGACTATGAATACACATCAACAGTAAGTGATGCTATAGAAGCAAAAAAAATTATTAAGACGAAGACAGTGAGCGAGCATTCAGCATTTACGAATCTTGAAAAGAAAATGATTCTTATGGCACTTAAGACAGATAGCTTAAACTCAGATATTGATGAAGAAGAAGCTTTAAGACTTTTTAATGATGATGTTGATGCTGGGGAAATTGAGTATTTAACGGCCGACAATACTAAGTTTGCTCTTGTTCATTACTGGCCAGGTGAAAATGAGTACGGTGCATTTATTGAAATCAAAAATAACAAATCAATTAAAGTCATGGCGACAATCACTGATGGCTTTATCGAATGTAAGTAAATAACTCTTGCGAAGATTTATGTCTCTTCTAAAATAGGGACATGATCTTCGCAATCTTTCTTTTTCTTAACTCATTTTCTTTCTCTGGAATCATTCAAGATGATGTTTCCACCTCAGATAAATACAGGTTTTCATTTAAAACAGTCTGCCAAAAAATGGTCTCACATGAGGCTCCTTTGATTGAAGTGCTCTCTGCAGGGGAAATTGATTGCATGGGAAAAAAAGTAGAAGTAGCAAAATTCTGCGAAAAAGAACTCGCTCATGATCCATACTATTTGCGCGGTTATGTCGATACGAATTCTAAAGAAGTAATATGTCAGACAGGAAAAAAAGTTATTTTAAAATTTCAGTGCGTAAGACTCTTAGAGAGAAAGTTCTGTGAATCCCAAGCGAATGTGGGATGCCGTGAACTTCAGCTCAAACTTGCTAAAAGGCTCGATCTCGTTCATTCCTCAGTGACTAAAAATGAGAAGGGGATTAAAGAGTTAAACTGCTACTTCGAGTCCCTACCCCTCAAGGAAAATTCGGGCTTATTTATTGAGAATTAATTTCAGGCAAGGCATCAGGACTGCAAGCAATCCAATAACTTAATCTAAATAATCTTGGCCCTGTTCGTGGTTTACCTTCTCTGGAGGTTTATCATGGAAACACAATTGCAGTCTTGTTACTTCACCAAAAAAGGTCCCTCACTCATCACTCTCTTCGGATATGCGACCAAAAGTATTCCTGGTTTAGAAATCAATGGCCTTGGAAAGTACGGAAGATCAATTAAAGAAAAAATCGTTTTTGTCACACGCACTCGTCAGCTTCAAATCCCTCTGAAGCGTTTTGTTCTTAATGTTGAACTTTCAGATGATCTGGGAGATTTAGAGAGTTCATCCGTTAAGTGGCTTGAGTATCCCTTACTGCTTCACTATTGGTATCTCGCAGGCCTTCTTCCCATCTCAAAACTTGATAATTGTCTTGCCATTGGCTCACTCACTCCAAGTGGGGAAGTGAATGAGCCTATCACTTCATCGGTTGTTCATTTGTGTGATGAAAACAATTTGCATCTCATCGCTTCAAGGCCAGTGGAGTCACCAAATGGCGTGATTGATGGGAAAGATCTCTTTGGGTCTCTCACAGAGCTAGAGTTTAAGTCGTAGCATTGACAATGTGTATAAAGTGTGTATAATACAGAGGAGTCGATGTGCCTACCGTGATGATTGTTTATGGCTTTCGTTTTTTCTTTTATTCACGTGAGGAAGAGCGCATGCATATTCATGTAGAGTTTCAGGGGAGTGTCGCTAAAGTTTGGTTAGATACTTTTGAAATAGGCGAAAATTACGGCCTCAAGCAATACCAATTAAACGAAATTCAAAAAATAACGAGGAAGTATGAAAAAGTCTTCAAGAAAGCTTGGATCTCGCATTTCGGATAAAGAATTCGATGAACAATTTGATATTGCAATTGAAAAGGCGTTAAACGCCCCCAAACGCGACGTTAAAATTCGCGTAAACACATTTATTGATCTTGATATCTATGAAGCACTCAATGATGAAGCTGATCGAACGGGGCAAAAGTATCAAACTCTCTTGAATAAATACTTACGTGCCGCCGTTCTTAAAGAAGTCAGTGAAGCTGATATTAAAGCAATTAAGATCGCTCTTAGTCGTTAAATCGATAATGTCTCGGCCAACTTTTGGAACTCTAAAAAGTTATGATCTGCCTTCATGATACATTCAGTAAGAGGGGCCATGAGCACTTTACCACTGCGAACAACTGTGACAGTTGGGAATTTATTATCAATTAATGATTGAACGGCCATATTTCCCATTTGGGATGCAATAAAGCGATCATTTGCTGTAGGAGAGCCACCACGCTGAATGTGACCAAGAATTGCCACATGGGCATCAAGGTGAAACATATCCTTGAGAACATGTTGGATGTCATAACTGCGTCCGGCCGTTGGCCCCTCTGCCACAACAATAATCGATGAATCTTTTCCGCGGGCCATACCTCGCTGAATATCATCGGAGAGTTTTTGGTGGTTCACTTTATCATGAGGAAGAAGAATATTTTCAGCACCCGTGCACACACCAACTTTGAGAGCAATGGCCGAAGAATTTCTTCCCATCACTTCAACGAGAAAAGTTCTCGCATGGGAATGCGCCGTATCTCTGATTCTATCGATAGCTTCAATCGCAGTTTGAACGGCTGTATCAAAACCAATTGTGTACTCAGTTCCTGAGATATCGTTATCAATTGTTCCTGGAATACCTACCACGGGAAAATGATGTTCATCCCAAAGGGCCTTGGCTCCATTGAAAGATCCGTCCCCGCCAATAATAATGAGGGCTTCAATACCTTGATGCTTCATGATGTCGACAGCTTTGGCGCGAAATTCTTTTTTCATCCATTCAGGGCAACGTGATGTTTGAAGAATTGTTCCTCCGCGCTGAATGATATTTCCCACACTGGAAAGATTCATAGGCATGAATTCCCCACGCAGGAGTCCAGCATAACCTCGCTTAATTCCCGTGACTTTAATTCCATTATAAATGGCAGTCCTAACAACCGCTCGAATCGCACAATTCATTCCTGGAGAGTCGCCGCCGGAACAAAGTAATCCAATATGGGTAAAGCTCATAAATAATCCTTAGATAAAAATCGAATGACCCGAAAAGTCTTTTGGTTTAGGTAAGTTCAATATTTTAAGCACTGTAGGGGCCACATCTTTAAGGGCCACTACCTTGCTCTCTGAGTTCGGCATAATATCAACGTCTTTTAATTTTGGGTGAATCACACAGAATGGAACATCTGCATCAGAGTGAGAAGTATGAACCGAGTGATCTTCATATTCCATTTGATCAGCATTCCCGTGATCAGCAGTAATAATCATTGTTATATTTTCTTCAGCACATTTATCTTTGAGTTTTCCCACACAAATATCGAGGGCCTCAATGGCCTTGACTGCTGCTTCAAAATTTCCTGTGTGGCCAACCATATCTGCATTGGCAAAGTTTACAAGATAAAAAGTGAAGGCTTTATTACTTAGGGCCTCGAGAAGTTTATCTGCAACTTCAAAGGCACTCATTTCTGGTTTTTGATCGTAGGTTTTGACCTCTCGAGGTGACTGAACCAAGCATCTTTCTTCACCAGCAAAGGGAGTTTCCTCTCCGCCATTGAAGAAGTAAGTGACGTGGGCATACTTCTCAGTCTCTGCAATTTTAAATTGTTTTTTACCTAATGTTGCAAGGTATTCTGAAAGTGTGCCTTTGACTTTTTCTTTATCAAAGAGAATGGGGAGTTCAGGACACTCATCTTGAATATAAGGGGACATACAGAGATAGTAGCCGGGTTTTACTGTAACATTAAACTCATTGAAGGATTTATCATTAAAAGCAAGTGAGATTTCACGCGCTCGATCGGGGCGATAATTAAAAAAGAAAATGGCATCACCATTTTGAATCGCCCCATCTTCTGCAAAGAGAGCAGGGGTGATGAATTCATCAAAGATGCCTTTTTTATACTCATCTAAAACGTAGGCCTCTGGTTTTAGATTTGTTTTCTCACCGGCTCCAGTCATCATCTTGTAGGCGTGTTCAATTTTCTCCCAGCGGCGATCGCGATCCATTCCAATTGAGCGACCCTGCATACTCGCAAAAACAAATCCAGGACACTGAAGAATTTCTTTCACGTATTGAATACCCTTATCTTTGCCCGTGTCCCTTCCATCCATGAAGGCATGAAGATAAATACGAAGATCAGAATACTGACTTAAAATTTTGAGTATCTCTTTTAGATGATTGATATGGGAGTGAACTCCCCCATCTGATAAAAGACCCATGAGATGAATTCTTTTATTTCCTGAGCGTGCTTTCTCTATAAGCTCAAGCATCTTTGGCATGGATTTAAGAGTTTGATTACTTACAGCTTCATTAATTCTGACGAGGTCCTGACGAACTGGTCTTCCCGCTCCCAGATTAATGTGTCCCACTTCAGAATTTCCAGACACACCCTTAGGAAGTCCAACAGCTTCGCCCCCTGGCTGAATTGTCGTGAGAGGATAGTGTGCAAAAAGATCACTAATATTTGGCGTCTTCGCCGCCATAATGGCGTTCTTTAAATCTTTCGGATTTTGGCCAAACCCATCGAGTATCACTAATAAAACTCGCGGGCTTAGTCCTTGAATGGAATGCATATTACTTCCCTAGTTATGGTAAGGGTGACCGGAGCGTATCGTTTGGGCCCGGTATAATTGTTCTACCAGTAATATTCTGGCCAACTTGTGCGGGAAAGTCAGCTCAGAAAGGGAAAGACGCTCTTGGCAAAGATTGAGAACTTCACTCGAAAACCCCTCGGCCCCTGCGATGACGAAAATGAGTCGACTCGATCGCTCGATCAAGGAAGTGCTCCACTCGGCAAAGGCCACTGAAGTGAAGCGCTTGCCCCATTCCGTCATGGCCACTACATGTCCGCCACCAAGGTCTTTGACCTTTTTTAGAATAGCTTCTCCCTCAGCTTCCTTATTTTCAGCGGAAGCCTTGAGTTCATGAATGATGAGTTCGGGATTATTAATGCGCTTAAGGTAGTCGGCCTCAATCGCCTCAAGGTGAGAGTCTTTAAGTTTGCCCACCACGATTAAATGAATCTGGCGGGCCATAGACTAGAAAAAACCTTTAAGGTCAGCTTTCTCTTTAGAAACCGCAGTTGGTTTACCAAAGTAGAAGTCTTCAGGAATTTTGATCTGAGGATTTTT
>CANHJD010000110.1 GCA_947461145.1 Bacteriovoracaceae bacterium | reverse complement strand
GAAATCAAAAAATCAGAGGGTTACACATCTAGGGACCTATCATTCTGCCTTCCTAACTTGGTTCATTTCTTGCAATTAAAGTCAAAAAACTAAAAAAGAGAACTTATGATGATGAGATTTAAACTTGCTCTTATAGGTCTATCCCTTACCCTCGGCCAGGCTACCCATGCCCAGGTGCCGATGGAGAAGATGCTAAAAATCAGAAATGATAAAGAGGTTATTGTTGGAACAATAAGAAAGGGTGAGCGTAAAAAGATTAAAGAAAAATTTAACAATCCTAAAATAAATGAAAAGATCACAAATCTATTTTATGAATCCCTTCAGAATTTTCTTTCACGTGAGGATAAGCAGTGCGAGCTTCGTCTAATAGAAGTCATTAAGAAAAACTTTGAAGCGGCCAAAATAGATAGTAGCGAAGAAGGTCTTCAAGACATCTTTAAAATGCTACGGGTGACTAATGCAATAGATGATATCCTTTATGACATTTTATCTGGAGTAAACAGAGACTTTTCAGAGTTGGGTGTTCTCAAACTTACGGGTAAACCCCTACGAATTTCATTTAAGCGTAAAAAGTTAATTAAAAACAATAATTTAGAAGAATTATTTGCGGGTTTTAAGGAATGGCCAGATGAGAGCTCACGCTGCTCATACCAGGAATTTGTATTTATTAAAAACAATGTCAGAAATAAGGATAATAGACTTTCAAAAAAGAAGTCGGAACTTAAACATCTCGTTTATCGTGCCTATAAAGAAAATGTCATAGATTTGGCAACTTTCCGAAAGCTTGAGTACCTCAGAAGCGAGAGCTTTTTAAAAGATCGCAACTATTGGCTTCAGGATTATTTGAAAGTTATTTTTAATGCTAAAAATAAGATGCGACCAATCAAAGCGACTTATGTCGTGAGAAACCTTGAGGAAGAAGATGATTTTTCTTCTGAACGCATCCGTCGTTTTACAAGAATGACCCGAAGACAACTCCTTTATAAAAAGTATGACGAAACTCAGATCATTCTTTTAGCGCAAGTTTTACAGAAATCTTCTAAACGCATGGGAACAGATCCAGATACTATAAGTAGTGTTCCTTTTATTACTCAAGAATTTCAAACTTTGAATGAGAGTGGCGAAAGAGATACTTACGTCGAGAAAATTGAATTAGATACCCAAAGTCAGTACAACCTCGCTCGCCGTTTACTCCGAAAGGATATGACCGAGCTACAGATGATGGACATCTTTATAGGTATTCGAATTACTTTTGAAGACATAGTGGTAGCGGCCTACGAGACAGGATACATTACAGTTGAAGATATAGAATATGTTGTTAAGTACGATGATCTTTGGAATCCAACGACTAGTAATTTTGAAAAAGTTGTTGGTTTCGTAGGAACAGTGGCAAGAATGGGCTCAATATTTGTGCCTATTCCTTGGAACATTCCTACTTCCATCGCACTTGGCATCGCTGAAGGACTAATTTTAAATACAAGAAAAAATGGAGCTGAAAATGATAACCCTGCAACGTTTATTGAATAAGTCGGCTGTCCTTCTTGTTCTCGCCTCATTTGGTTTGAAGGCGGAAACGAAGTACTGTCCAAAAACTTTTGAAGTCTTGGAGAGAGACAAAAAAGATGGTTATGAGCTCAAGAAAAAAGAGCTTGTGAATCTTTTTTGCACTGAGAAGTTTGAAGGCGAGAACTTTAAGATTGTTTATTCCACTGAGAATGAGGCGATTGCCTTTAATCATGAGAATAAAGATTTAGTTCGACGTGCGGCCAATGTTTATCATCATTTGACTATTGCCCGAAATTTTTGGGTGAACAACATTAAGTCCGATTTCGTGAGCAAGCTTCCACAACTAGTTATCCGTTTGGATATTACAAATGCTTATTCAAGTTCGAGACATTTTAAAAATGAAGAACTAGAAAAGAACTACAATAATGCCTGGTCGATTCCTGCAGGGCAAACTCCTCGTTTTGCCAAAGAGCAATTAAAGTGGAACAAAGAAATCTGGTTCAGCCCGATGAAAAAAATTGAGGCAAGAAAACTCGTGGATTCGGATGGAAGTAACCCTATTCATGAAAGTCTTGTTGCAGTTAAAGATCCTATTATTGCTTACAATAAAAATCTTTTCCTTTATTCAGGTCTACGCATGTTGGCCTATCCAACAGTTAATGATAGCTCACTTTTGACACTTGCCCTAAAAAGCCTAGGCCCCATAGCTATTGTCTATGGTTTGATGAGTGTCACAAAATCAATCGATCACTGGTTCATGGATAAATACTACTTTGTCGATACAGCGATGGTCCCAGATGTTATTTATCATGAGTTCGCTCACATCGCGATGTCAGATACGATGAAAACAGTTCACTCTGTACCGGTAATTGAAGGTATGGCAGATTATTTTGCAGCGAGAATTGCAGACCGCAGAAAAATGTATGAGAAGCTCAAGCATATCTCAAGCAATAAATCAAAAGATAGAGAGGAAAAATCCTTCTATTATCCTTACCTCGAAGGAGCTTGGAATGCGAACTCTGATTTTACACTAAGCTTGCTCTGGAAAGGAAAAATGGAATTTGATAAGGCCAATGAGAAAAGAATAAAAAAAGGTCAGAACATTATTGTTAATTATGATGAACTGGTTCACCAGACTCACTTTTTACTGAATGAAAACTCGGATATTGCTAATGATCTTACAAAGGCGCTTGTAGAGACTTGTAAGGAACGATGCCTTGGAGTTAGACCAGGTGTGAATACACTTCAGAATGTTTTTGAGGCGAAGGGACTAAATTAGTTCCTTTGAGCCGGGGGTCACATACTTTTTTTTGACTTCTAATTTTCTTAAACGAGATGTAACTTGAAAATTGTATCATAATTCAGAATGACTCCGATTAGAGGCTGCGTGACTGTGACATCTTTGAATTCATTATTTAAGCAACTACTAAATCTGAAAAGTAGATTTAGCAAAAATTTTCTTTTGTTATAGATTCCGGACGCTTTGAATATATCTTTATAATCCAAGATGGTTTTTGAATACAATCTTCACTATACCCCGTGGCGAGATAAAGATTCTTGAAACCCAGATAAAAAATCTTCTCAGACTCAACTTCCCCTCTTACGTCGTATCCTAAATTTGAGTCAATATAGATCTTTGCTTCTTTAGGAATTGTATCCTTAACCTCAATGAAAGAATCTATCGAATTAAAGGCACGGAATGGAATGCCTCTTTTTTCACAATAAACGGACCAGTTGTAGCGAATCAATTTATCATCATCAATTAGTATAACTAACGAGTGACTTGGAAGAGAAGTGCCATTAGTATCAGAATTGTCCTGAATCACCTTAATATAATTTACAAGAGACTTCGGAAGAAGTTTTATTCCGCCCTTTATACATCTTTCTCGAATCTCCACTTCTTCACTTCTGGCAGTAACAAGAATACTAAATTGGGCATGATCGAGTTTTTGAATTACATCGATGCCATCAAATTCTCTATTCAGAAGGTCAAAATCGCTTAAAAGCAGAACTTTTGAATGAAGTGTCTGGTATTTAGAAAATATCTCATCAACAGAAAAGAAATGCTCCATTTTTAAAAGAGGATTATCTAATCGCTTGGCCCACATATCATGAAACGCAGGATCATCATCAAGGATTATAATCTTCTCATATTTATAAATAGGAATCGATTCGGTAAAAAAATCAGGGATCTCAAACTTGGGTAAAGATATGATGAAGGTGGTTCCGATCCCGATCTCAGTCTCGAAACTTAGGGTACCACCAAAAGCCTCAATATCTTGTTTGGCATTAACTAGTCCAAGACCGTTGCCGTTTTTCTTTGTGGTAAACCCTTTCGAAAAAAGTTTATTCACTATGTTGGCAGGAATTCCAGGCCCATTGTCTGAAATTTTGATGACATTATCATTTAAAAATCCTTCCAGAGAAATCTGGACGATCCCAGGATTATTATCAAATGACTCTATCGCGTTATTGATAAGATTTGAAATAATACTCATTAATGAACTTCTATTTGCAATTGAAAAAAGTCCGAATGACTCAGGGCCTAAAACGTCAAGTACCTCAACCTTCTCATTATTTCGGAATTCAATTTTCTTTTCAGTAACAACACTCATAAGAAGACTCAGCAAATCCTGATTTTCATTTAAATCATTATGGACTTTCTCTTTTCTATTTGCCCTTAGTAGATTAAACGTAATCTCTTCAATCCGAGTAATGCTTAACTGTATACGGCGACGAGTTTGATCAGGGAAAAAGCTCATTTCTTCTTTAAGTCCTTTCAAGACTTCTAAAGGAGATCTAATATCATGTGCCAATTGTGAAGCGAGTTTAAAATTTATCTTTTCTGATTCCATCTGAATTTTTAATCGTTGGCCTTCCTGTATTTTTGAAATTAAAACACCCATTTCACCTCTTGCCCCCAAATCAATCATTCTATCATTAGAAATGGATTCAAATTCATCTGAAATTAAAAGTGAAAGAGGCCTAAATATTTTCTTCATAATAAAGACAATTGAGGAATAAATAAGAGCTAAAATAAAAAGTAGTATCAATAAAGGTATCAGAAGCGCTGAAAATATACCTGATCGTTTTGCCGGTTTGAGTCTCAGAACGATATAAAGAGGTAACGTTTTATCAATATTTTCAGGGATAACAAGAACATCATTACTTTCAGTTTTTTTCCTGAATTCTTTTTCACTTAAAGATTTAACGTCAACCGTCTTTATAAAATCAATTTTCCGAGTCTCTTGAAGTGCCAAATTGGATGCTTCAAGCATACCAAGACTAAACCATAAACGAATTTTCTCTTGATTTGAGGACATCATTCTTATGAGATCTATTTTTCTACTGTTTTGAATCTCATTCGCTCGTTGATTAATAAAATAGGTCCCGACCAACATTGCAATTATTGAAAAAAACAACGCAATGCCAACCTGGGTAAACACTAATGTACGCAAGAGAGGCATTTGCTCCCAGTTAATTCTATCGGCTATAAACTTGCTATCGGATTTCATTTATATTCACCAAAGAAATTTCTCGAGGGGCAAATCCACCTGAACTACCAAAACAGACCTTTCCGAACGGACTCCCCTCAAAACAAGGTTTTGTTTTCATCAATTCATTTGGAGATATCTTTAACTTTCTAGATTTTTCGAGTACTGATCCAACAATTACGCCAAGATCATACCCGACATAAACTTCAGGAGAGGGCAAAGAATCATACTTTTGTGTATATAATTGGCCGACCTTGGTTGCGATAGCCTGATTATAGTCCTTAAACTGTACAAGCATAACAGAGGCCTTCCTTTTAGAAAAGAATCGCTTTAAAAGAGTAAACTCCATTTTGTACCAAGATGAATTAGTGTAGACCGGTAAATCAATTCCGTTTTCATCAAAAAATCGAAAAATCTCATAAGATTTGGATGGAAATAACGTGGTAATTACGTATTTATTTCTTTTAAAGTCATTTTTAAAAGACATAGGAATCTTTCCGTCAGCAGAAGTCGAAAGAAAATTAATATTTAGTGAAGGATTACTTTTTGAAATCATCTGCCAAGTTGTTTTTTGGTTGACCGAGAAATAATCAAATGGGTTATAAATGACGACACCAGGCTCATTTTTATATTTATGCTGTATTTCGATAGAAATTTTAGTATTCGCTAGAAGTATATTTTCCGACGAAGAATATATATTTGACGACATATCCTTTAAACTTAGATTTGAACTACTTGCAAAAAAAGTTAACACGCCCGATTCTTTCAAAATGGGTGCAGCTTGCTGACTTTCAAAAGATGATGGAAATCCAGTTATTATTATCGGTTCTTCCTTTAAAACATCTTTTGCCACTTCTACAGGTGAGGTGAGACTGCCTGAATTTGAGTATACGAGTTTTAAATCGCGCTCAGGTGAAATACTCTTGAAATTCATGAGTCCCAAAAGAAATCCTCGGTATACGAACTCTTGTGTCTCACTAGGGAGTATTCCACTTGAAAAGCCATAAATAACTGGAGCCGATTTGGATATGAGCGGAAAAAAAATTAATACTGCATAGAAATAATTTCTAAAAGAATGATTCATACTAAACTTCCAAAATTAAAATTGAAAGTTTGTCTTTTTTTAGAAATTTCAAAAGTTCACGCTCAATATTTTTTTCTACTTCAGAGGATAATTTGAGACGAATGATTGAATTTTTATGTGATCTACAAAAAGAGTCTATTAACTCTGGGCTTAAATCTTGACCACCAGTAGCATGAGCCTTTCCATTATTGAATATGATTAGTTTTAATGGAAAATTATGAGATAGCGCTTCATTAAATCCAAGGATTCCAGCTGCGAAGAATGAAAAATCACCCGTTATGCATATTGCATCTTTATATCCTGCAAGCATAGCACCAATTGCCATTCCAGGACCGCCCCCCATATATGTGCAACTATCGATACAGTAATATGGTGAAAAAGCAAATAGAGCAGAGGTCCCCGCATCCCCGGCAATTATTGAAGGCCTATGCTTCTTGAAAACATCAAAGAACTTTTCATATTTTTTAAATTCGACTAGCAATTTCTCAGGGAGGCTAGATCTAATGTCTGCAACTTTTGGAGCTATTTCTCTTTTTTTTGAACCAGCAAGTTTAAATTTTAGATTTTGACGTTGATATTTAGTCAATATTGGACAAGCAAGTCTTTCACTAAAATACGGGATCTTATTTTTCTTTTGAGGGATCTTTTGAATTTTACAGCTGAAATGTTTTTTTAATTTTTTACAATCAACAATGATCGCAACTGGTAATTTTAGATTTTCAGACTTCTGAATAGCTGAGGCTATCTCACGACAGGGGTCACTCCCTAGAGTGAAAAATGGTATTTCTGCCGATCTTATAATCTTTTTAGTAGGCAAGATATTGTCGGAACTTTTACCTTCAGTATCATCAAAAACAAAAACTAAATTTGCTGAAACTATCTCTGTACTAAGTGAGGACGTAATCGCATTCATTGCCTTAGCAAAACCCTGTGATTTTATCAAAAGAGCTGATCTCTTTCCATTAGAAGAAACCCCATACGAAATACTAAAAGCTGCTTCTTCATTCAAATTTATAAATGTTTTGATCTTCTGCTCTTGAGCTAAATTATTCACTACTTCTGAGCCACCATATCCAGGGACATTAAAAATGGTCTCGAAGGAGTTATTTTTCAAACTCGTACAAATAACTTCGATAAGATCAAATTTCTTTGCTGTTTTCATCTCTTTTTCCAAAGTTTCAAATTACTCATAATATTTCTTCATTAGGAATATTCACTCTTTTTCACTTAAATCAGAGAAATGGAAATTCAAAAACTTAATTTCGGAGAATGTGTATTAAATTCAGGGAAAAGTTCAGAGGTCTTTTAATAGCCTTAAGGAACGAAAGATAAGTCAAAGAATATACACTTATCGATTTGAAGGAGGTGAAATTACATTTCAAAAGTCATTTTAATCTTCAATCAACCCATTTCTCAATATCTTTAGAAATTTTTGCCATTGATCTCCAAACATATTTAGAACCTTCAAGCGAAGTAAGAGTTTTTAAAAGTCTTTCAATAGTAAAGCGATCGATGTGAAAATTTAAAAGTCTGCTTATGTCACTAGCATCATTACCAGTAACTTTTCCAGCATCACTATTACTATATCCTTTTTGCTTAATCAGGCTCGAGATAATTTTACATAGTTCGAATTTTAAAACTTGCTCTGGACTTGGGCGAAATCCAAGAATTCCTATAATTTCATCTTCATCAATTTCATCGAAGAGAAACTGTTCTTCCTCGAAGTAGGTATCAGGAATTTCAATCTTACTTTTCATAATATATCCCTTAATGAATCGTGACGACCACAGTTGCTGAGTTTTTCATAAAATCGACGACCAATTTAAATTTTTTTCCATCATCATAAACATAAAATATCATTCTTTTTTCAACATCCCTCAAATTTGTTATTTGGACAAATGGGGACTGAGTCAAAGTTCCTAGCTGCTCAAAAATAATTATGACATCTTCTTCACTGTACTGATTTCGAGCTGGCCCATAATTATAATCCTTGCGCTCTTTATCCCATCCATAATGAATATGCTTAAGATCAAACCAAATTTCATGAATCAATCTTCCACAGATCAAAATGGGGTTCCTCAATTTCTTGTTAACTGTATTCTCTTTCTTCATGGAGAAACCCTTAAAGTATTTTACAATACAAATGGCAAATTTGCCACAGATGTAATTTCAGGTTAATATACTGCCCATAACCATGATCCGTACATTATCCGTAGTGCTATTGTACAGTCAATGACTAAAAAGGCCCATTACTCCCCATTAAAACCATTTCATCTGCAACGCATCATGCTTCTAAAACCTCCCCCAATAAGGTACCTTCTTCGGATGAATAAAATTACGACCTGGGCCCTTGCATTCTTTGCAATCGGAGTCTTTACCTCAGTGACCATACTATCTGCGTTTCAGATTCTTTTTGGAATAAGTGCCTTCTACTACACTTACAAGGCCTTTAAAGAAAAACAAATCGCTCTACCAAAAAGTAGTTACTGGTTGATGGCCTTTATTGTTGTGGCGATCATCGGACTTATTCTTAATTTTGATGTTCTCCCTCATCCCGGAAAAAACTTTGGCCGACTCAAATATTATCTCTACGGG
>CANHJD010000109.1 GCA_947461145.1 Bacteriovoracaceae bacterium | reverse complement strand
CCAATCGTGAGTTTTAGTCTTGGAGTTCCTGAAACGATAGCCGAGTTATTATAGTTAATGGTGAAATCAAGATTTTCGCTAAGACCATACACTTTGTCGGCCGGAGCATTAATTGAGGAGATCACAAGATCGATACCATCAATCAGAATGCCAGATGTTATTGGAGGAGTGAATGTTAAAACAGCATTATTGGAAGACCCATCAATGATAGAGCCGGAACTTAAAAGTAAAGGTGAGGTGAGTGCAAGACCATCCAAATCTTTTGCTCCAGATGCAACAGTATAGCGGAAGATGAGAGTTGATCCTCCACTTCCTGATTGATAGTTTGCATAGGCAGTAATTCCACCGATATTGATTTGTAATCTTGGCGTTCCGGTAACTGTAACAGAGCGAGAGAAATTAACTGTAAAATCTACGTTTTGAGTCGTTTTGTAAGTTGCGTTTGCTGGAGGCGTGATGGAGAGAATCGAAGCAGCTGTCCCGAAAACAAGAACTGAACTTGTATTTGGAGTTGTGAAAGTTAAATTTGTGATGTTATTGCCTGCTTCATCTGTAATTGAGCCACCATTTAATACGAGTGGTGAGGAGTTTGAGATCCCGTCACTATCCTCATCTCCGGTTGCAACAGTATATCTGAAAACAAGAGTGTTTGTTCCAGAGCCAGATGAATAGTTAGCGGATTTATTAGTTGAACCAACCACAAGACTTATTTTTGGCGTACCAGTCACAATGATATTTTCTGAGAAGACCATGCTGAAGTCTAGGTTTTCATCATTTGAATAGTTTCCTGGACTAGGCCCTGTTGCTGAAGAAATGACAGGAGCAACGGCATCTACTAAAACTCCAGAGGTTGATGGTGGTGTAAAGGTAAGACTTACGTTATCACCAAATATATCTTTGATCGTTCCACCACTTAAAGAAATTGGTGAGCTCATTTGAACGCCATTTTTATCAATATCATTGGTGACAACGGTATAACGGAATGTAAGGGCCGTTGTTCCTGATCCGGAGAGGTAGTTTGCGGTCACAGTATTACCTCCAACATCTAGGCTGATTTTTGGAGTACCTGTTACATTCACTTTATTATCGTAGTTCACAACAAAGTCTAAGTTCTCTGCAAGTATATACCAGTCATTTGCAGGAGGAGTTACATTAGAAATAATTGGATCAATACCATCAACAAGAATTCCGGAAGTGCTTGGAGGAGTAAAGATGAGCTGGGCATTCGATGTAAAGGTTACGTTTTGAATGGCACCACCATTTGGATCTAATGGTGAAACGAGCTCAATCCCATCTGTATCAAAATCACCCGAGGCAACAGTGTAACGGAATGTGAGTGCAGAAGTTCCTCCACCAGAGACATAATCTGCATAAACAGTGCCACCTTCAGTTGTAATCTCAAGCCGTGGAATGAGAGTCACAATCACTGGTTGGTCAAAGTTTACTGTGAAGTTAAGATTTTGATTCGTTGTATACTTGCCATTGGCAGGGCCTGATATTGAGCTGATATAAGGAGCAATTCCGTTAACGAGAACTCCCGTAGTGTTAGGGGCCGTAAAAGAAAGTGAATTAAGTGCATTCCCTGCAAGATCTTTCATCGTGCCAGAATTTAGATCAATGCTAGAACTAGGAGTCACCCCATCATTGTCAACGTCACCCATGGTAACAGTGTATCTAAAAATAAGAGAAGAGCTCCCTGATCCTGAAGTATAGCTGAGGTAATTCGTTGTGGAGCCAATGATCACGGGAATACGTGGAGTACCAGTCACATTCATTGGCTCAGAAGTTGTAACCACAAAATCAAGATTTTGATCCTTTCCATAAGTGCCGTTAGCGGGAGCTGAAACGGATGTAATTGTTGGAACAATACCATCAACTTTTTTATTTGGATAATTTGTTGCTGTCATGGCCAAGTCTGCATTGTCACCAAATTCATCCTTAATGGTGCCAGAGTTCAAATCAAGAGTTGTTCCAACTGTATCAATTCCATCAATATCAAGATCGGTAGCCCCAACACTATAACGGAAGACTAGAATTGGAGTTCCAGAACCCGAGACATAAGTTGCGTAGAGAGTTGATGAACCGACAGTTAATTGAATACGAGGAGTCCCCGTCACGACTGCTGAATTGTTGTAATTAACACTAAAGTCGAGGTGCTCTCCGAAGCCATAATATTTATCGGCTGGAGGAGTAATGCTCGAGATAACTAAATCGATACCATCGATTAATACACCTGATGTGGTTGGAGCCGTGAAATTTAATGTAGCATTATTTAACGAGGAGTCAGTAATTGTACCAACAGTCAAAATTAATGGAGAAGTGAGCCCAATACCATTTGTATCTTTTGACCCAGCTTGGACCACGTATCGGAATGTAAGATTTGGAGTGGAAGAACCTGAAATATAGTTTGCGTAAGCTGTTGCTCCAGCGATATCTAATTGAAGTTTAGGTGTTCCAGTCACAAAAACATCTCTCGAGTAATTGACGACGAAATCTACATTCTGTCCCGTTTTATAAACGCCATCAGCTGGTGGCGTAATAGAAGATATCGAGGCGATAGTACCATCAACTAAAACTGCAGAAGTTGTTGGAGGTGTGAAGCCCAAGCTTGCAGGAATATTTCCTGCCTGGTCTTTAATTGAAGCTCCAGCGGCTAAAGAAATTGGTGAGGAGACAGCTATCCCGTTGGTATCTAAGTCCCCACCAACCACCGTGTAACGATAAATAAGAGTGTTCGTTCCTGTCCCTGAAACGTAGACAGCATTCTTACTAGATGATCCGATCACGAGAGGAATGGTAGAGATACCAGTTACGGTCACATTTTCAGAGAATACAACACTGAAATCGAGATTTTGATTGTTAAAATAAGTTCCCGCTGAGGGGCCAGAGATTGTGGAAATAGTTGGAACAATACCATCAGCTAATACACCTGCAGTAGTAGGTGGTGTGAAATTAAGATCGGCATTGTCTCCGAAGATATCTTTTATTCCCGCACTCGTTATAATAAGAGGAGAGTTAGTGAGAATTCCATCTGCATCAAGATCAGTTGCAGAAACAGAATAACGGAAAGTTAGGTTTTTTGATCCAGATCCAGAAAGATAATTTGCCGTGACTGAACTTGTTCCAAGAGTCAAAGACAGTTTAGGTATGCCGGTGACATTAACAGCATAGTTATAATTAACGATGAAATCCATGTTTTCATTAAGGACATACCATTTATCAGCTGGTGGAGTGACACTTGAAATAATGGGGTCTATACCATCAATTAAAACGGATGATGTATTAGGAAGTGTGTAAGTCAAAATAGCACTCGCTGAGACTGAGAGATTTTGGATGGCCCCACCGTTTAGTTGGAGAGGAGAAAGCAGAGTGATTCCATTTGTATCATATTGCCCGGCGACGACAGTATAGCGGAAAGTGAGAGTGTCTGAACCGCCCCCTGAAACATAGTTGGCATAAATGGTTCCACTATCTGCAGTAATCGCAAGTCGAGGGATAAGAGTGACGAGTACTGGTTGATCAAAAACAACTGTAAAATCTAAATCCTGTCCAGTTGTGTACCGTCCATTTGCTGGTGGTGTGACTGATAGGATCATTGGCCCTACACCATTCACTTTAACTCCAGTCGAAACGGGCGGGGTGAAAGTGAGAAGAGTTAAACTATTTCCTGCCACATCTTTGATTGTTCCGGAGTTCAACTGCACAGGAGAAACAGAATCAATTCCATCCGAGTCAGAGTCCCCATTGGCGACCGTATATCTAAAATTCAGAGAAGTCGTACCTGTTCCCGAAACATAAGTTGCATAGAGAGTGTCTGTTCCGATAGTCAGCGGGAATCTTGGAGATCCCGTAATATTTACGATCTCAGTTGTTGTGACGATAAAGTCCAGATCTTCGGCTTCCAGATATGTTTTCGATGATGGAGCAGCCACGGATGAAATGAGTGGTCTTACTCCATCTACTTTTACATCGGGATAATTAGTGGCCGTCATTGAATTGTTCGCGTTGTCACCG
Organism: Bacteriovoracaceae bacterium; assembly: GCA_947461145.1. Taxonomy (GTDB): domain Bacteria; phylum Bdellovibrionota; class Bacteriovoracia; order Bacteriovoracales; family Bacteriovoracaceae; genus Peredibacter. The sequence continues at coordinate 4,704 of CANHJD010000109.1, read as the reverse complement.
AACTCATCTTTGATAGTCCCTGAATTAAGAGAAAGGGTCGCTCCAGTTGTATCAATACCATCTAAATCAAGATCATTAAGGGCGACACTATATCTAAAAGTAAGGGCATTTGTTCCAGAGCCTGATAAATAAGTGGCATTAATACTTGCTGTACCGACAGTTAATTTTAATTGAGGAAGACCAGTTACGACAGCGTTGTCATTATAATTAACAACAAAATCTAAGTTCTGACCGATAGCATAGGTCTTATCTACAGGAGGAGTGATGGAAGAAATAATGAGGTCGATACCATCAATTAAAATTCCCGAAGTTGTTGGAAGAGCGAAACTGACAGTTGCATTAGAAGTCGAGGCATCTACAATCTCGCCACCATTTAGATCAACAGGTGAAACAAGAGCAAGACCATTTATATCCTTATCCCCACTCTGAACGGTGTAGCGAAAAGTTAAGGCAGAAGTTCCAGATCCTGAAAGATAGTCTGCATAAATTGTTGCTCCACCCACATCAAGTTGTAGGCGAGGTGTTCCAGTCACTGTTACTGGCTGGGTAAAATTCGCTACAAAGTCAACATTCTGACCAGTTTTATAAGTAGAATTTGATGGGGGGGTAATGGATGAAATAGATGCTACGTTCGCATCAACCAATACACCTGAGGTTGAAGGTGGAGTAAAGGCATTTGTCGAAAGTCCATTTCCCGCTACATCTGTAATTGTCCCTCCATTAAGGGCCATTGGAGAGAGGGCATTGATTCCGTCATTGTCAAAGTCCCCAGCGGCGACTGTATAACGGAATGTGAGGGTATTTGTTCCATCTCCAGATAAATAGACTGCAGCCTTTGTGCTTGATCCAATTGTGAGATTAAAACTTGGTGAGCCACTTACAGTAACATTTTCAGACAGGTTAAAAGTAAAGTCGATATCTTCACCATTATAGTAAGTTTTTGAACTAGGTCCAGTGACTGAGGTTATCGCTGGAACAATACCATCTACTAAAATACCGGTAGTCGTTGGTAGGGTAAAGGTTAATGGAGCCGCTACATTTGAGGCATTTTTGATAGTTCCACCATTGAGACTAATTGGTGACACTAACTGAATACCGTCAATATCCAAGTTACCCGCAGCGACTGTGTATCTAAAAACCAAATCCTTTGTACCAGAACCCGACACATAAGAAGCATTCACGTTAGTTGAACCAAGAGTGAAGGCAAGTTTTGGTGTTCCAGTAACAGTCACATTTGTCGAGTAGTTTACTGTAAAGTCTAAACTATCAGCTAGTTTATACCATTTATCTGCTGGTGGGGTCACCGATACAAGGGTCGTATTAAGTCCATCAATTTTAATTCCAGAAGTTGTTGGGAGTGTGAAATTTAAAAGTGCGTTTGTTGTAGCCGTGAGATTTTGTATCGCACCACCATTAGTTTCAATTGGAGAGACAAGGGTGATTCCATTTAGATCTGCTTCTCCAGATGAGACAGTATGGCGGAAAATAAGTGCACTTGTTCCCCCTCCAGAAAGATAGTCAGCGTAGAGTGTTCCATTTTCTGTAGTGATGGCGATCCTTGGAACGAGGGTTACTAAAACGGCCTGATTAAAGTTCACTGTAAAATTTAAGTTTTGACCAGTGCCATAGGTTGCATTTGTCGGAACCACAATCGAGGTAATTACTGGTAGGTTTCCTGAAACAAGAATGGCAGAGGTATTTGGGGAAGAATAAGTAAGGTTAGCTGAATTAAGTGCGGCATCTTTAATTGAGCCTGTATTTAGTTCTAGAGGTTGAAGAGAAATCCCATCAGTGTCTTCATCAGAGGTCGTGACTGAATATTTGAAGACAAGAGTATCTGTTCCAGTTCCTGAAAAGTAATTTGCATAGACAGTTCCCGATGTTAGTTGAATCGGAAGTCGTGGGGTCCCAGTGACATTAACTTTTTCAGAAAACTTATAACTGAAACTCATGGCCATACCAGAGGTATATGTTCCATTAGTTGCTGGGGTCACTAAAATAATTGAAGGGTCTGAGCTGTCGACAAGAACTGAAGTTAAGATTGGTAGCTTCATTAAAGTGGAAGGAGTCTTTGTTCCATCATAGGTAATGGTTCCACCATTGAAGTCTAGAGTGCTTGAAACAGAAATACCATTCGTATCACTTTCCCCACTCTGAACGGTGTAGTTAAAAAGAAGAATTTTGCTTCCCGAGCCAGAGGTGTAGTCAACAGTTCTGAGGGTTGAGCCAATCGTGATGTTGAGTCTGGGAGTTCCTGTCACTGTAACAATTTTTGGAAAAGTTAGTTTGAGAGGGATGACTCCACCTGCATTATAACTTTTGTTTAAAGTTGTTGAGAGGACAAAATTATTTGAAACTATTGTGTGACTTTGAACGAGCGCACTTGAGTCAGATTCTTTGACTTGGCAGCTTGAAATGATACTTAAAATAAGTAGCAGTAGTAACTTCATAATCTTTAAAGTTTCCTTAACCAAATAATCGTCATTTTTGTTCCCAAAATTTAACTTTTGGCTTCAACAGAACTTGAATAGCCAACTAACTAATTATTCCTTTAAATTTAGATGGTTGCGAGGATTTCAAAACTCGGCAAATTTCACCATTTTTGAGTTTCAAGTGCTTAATATTTCGAAAGAGATAAAATAGGGTGATGAGGCCAATACTATTTTTATTGATGCTTTTTCAATTTGGTTGCGCCACTAAATATATTTTACCGGCCAACCGTTTCATGACCCCCGAGTCGGAAGGGGGCGCTTTTAATTCTCGTTTTGAATTTCAACAGACCCCTGGAAATCAACTTACTGCCGATCTTTCTAATGGCTCTATTGAAGAGGGTGTCCTGACTCAGCAGATCTCGCGATCCGGCTATCTTTTCTCCACTTCACTTTTTGATCAGTTTGATTTTTTTTGGTCTCATACAGGATCAGCGAATTCACTTTTTGGGGGTAAATTACAATTTCTCGGTCCTTCTCGCAAAGGAGGAGTTGGTCATAAAATGGCCATAACCGCAGCTCTCGGTGGTAACGAACATGAAATTGAAGGCTCAACGAATGTGAAATTTGAACTAACAGGTCAAGAGTTTCAGCTTTTGTATGGCTATAGATTTAGCGAGACCGTTATGGCCTACTCAAATCTTTCTTATTCCTCATATAATTTTTCAGGTTTGGTAGATTCATCTGATATCGTAATTGATGGACTTGAGCCAAAATATCAAACTAAGATTTATGCCCTTTATGGTGGGATGGAGTTAGATTTTGGGCCATTTTTTGGCAAGGCAGAGTGTGGCTATCAGGAATTACAAACATCTTTCACCAAAACAGAAGCTCATTTCATTTACGGTTATTCAATCGGTCTCAGTTGGTAAGGTCTCTTTTGCCGGTATTGGGACTTAAGGTTAATTCGTCTAAAATTTAAGAGTGAAAAGTGCTATTTTATTAACCTTTCTATTTGCCATAATTTTTATCTTTCCCAAAAAGGGAATTGCATCTCTTGATTTTGAAGATCCGACTTTTCCAGAGTTTGTAACTTCGGCCCGAGCTTTGGCTATGGGGAACGCTTACATCTGCAAGGTTGATGATGCATGGTCTGCTTTTTATAATCCTGCAGGCCTCGGAACTGTTAGAAAGCCAACTTTTCATCTTGCAAATATTCACCTAGAGGGAAGTAGTGGTTTGGCGAAAGTCCTCGCTCCCGGAGCAGCTTACGAAGGTTTCGGAAATTTTGTTAAGTCTTTTGATGCAGAAAACATGAGAGATATGTTAGCACAAAATCAGGGAGAGCTTGCTCATTCAAGATTTAATATCTTTCCCAATTTCACTGTAAGAGGTCTTACTCTTGGTTATTTTGTTTCACAAAGAAATAGAGCAATTATAAATGATGATGTGGCCAATAAATTTGAAGTGCTGGAAAGAAGAGATCATGGTCCTGTTTTCTCATTGAGTGGCTCCCTTTTTGGTGGAGTCCTAAAACTTGGCGCCTCTGCTGCATATATAATACGAAGAGATTTAGATTTGGAGTTCGGGCCATCGGATCCAGTAAATGTCTCCAATTCCGATTATAAAAATGGGAAAAGTCTGCAAGTCACGGCCGGGTCTCGTCTAACATTACCAGTAGCATTGCTTCCAACTTTTTCAGCTGTATTGAGAAATGCCACAGCTAATGATTGGGATGGAGCCTCAGGCCCAAACAATGGTCCAGATATTATTAAACAAACAGTGGATGTTGGTTTTTCCATCACTCCGCAAATTGGAAAAATCTCTCGCCTTCATATGGAAGTAAACTTAAAAGACTTAAACAATTCATACGATACTGACGTCAAGCGCAGGCTTGCTTCGGGACTGGAAATTGATTTTCGCAGACGACTCTTCATTCGTGCCGGTTACGGGGACGGATGGGGATCCGGTGGACTTGGGGTCAGAAGCCGAACTTTTAACCTAGATTTAACTACTTATGCTGTTGATCGCTCTTTAGACGGATTTAGAGAGCAAGAAGACAGACGCTGGGTTCTTTCACTTTCATCAGGTTTTTAATTCAATTCATCTTCCCAATAATTTGATCATTTGATAAAAAGCTTCAAAAGTTATCTGAAGGTTCGATTCCTTCCTCTCCGCTTTGAGAGAAACAAACACATTCAAGGAGCCTTATGGCGTCTCACAATCCTTATTCATCCTTTTTAGAAAAAGTTGAAAAACCTGCTCGCTATATTGG
>CANHJD010000108.1 GCA_947461145.1 Bacteriovoracaceae bacterium | reverse complement strand
GGTTTAAATCCCGAACAACGCGAAGCTGCTGAGACCGTCCAAGGTCCAGTTCTCATCCTTGCTGGAGCTGGCTCGGGGAAGACTCGCACAGTCACATATCGTATTGCCCACATGCTAGAGAACTTAAAGATTCCTGGCAAAGAGATCCTTGCGGTAAGTTTTACCAATAAAGCCGCTCACGAGATGAAAGAGCGTGTCGCTCATCTAGTCCCTGCGAAAGTTCGTAAAGGTATCACACTTTCAACCTTTCACTCCCTTGGTATTCGCATTCTTCGGGAGGATATTCACCATCTGGGTTATAACAATTTGTTTACGATTTATGATCAAGCAGATCAGATGAGTATTGTGCGGGAGGGACTTAAGACCTATCGCTCAAACAAAGCCTTTGATAAAACTATTGTGATGTCGAAAATTGGTCTCTTGAAAAATAAAGGAATCTCGCCGGAAGATTTTACAAAATCATCCGAATACGATCCGGAAAATAATTATGATGGTGTGACAGAATATGTTTATCACTTCTATCAAGAGAAGCTTCAATTCTATAATGCCCTCGACTTTGATGATATTCTCTTTCTAGTAGTTCGTCTTTTTAGACAATTCCCAGAAGTTGCCAAAAAATATTCTCAGCGCTTTAAATACATCATGATTGATGAATATCAAGATACGAATCAGCTCCAATTCAGCATGATTCAGGCCCTGACGAGTACTCATGACAATATTTGTGTTGTTGGAGATGATGATCAGGCCATCTACGCCTTTAGGGGTGCAGACATTTCCAATATCCTGAACTTTGAAAAACAATATCCAAGTACCAAAGTCATAAAGTTAGAAGAAAATTATCGCTCTACTTTCCCTATTTTGGATCTCGCCAATCAAGTCATAAAAGAGAATACGAATCGCAAAGAGAAGACCATGAGAACTTCTCTTCTCGAGGGTGCACTTCCCCAGCTTTGGGCCACAGGTGATGCTGATCATGAAGCCGCTGTGGTGGTGGAAGAAATTATAAAACTGCAATCTCACGGGGTTGCCCTTTCTGACATGGCCATCCTCTATCGCTCAAATACTCAAGTTCCTCCATTTGAAGATCAACTGCGTATTTCTCAGGTGCCTTATAATATTATTGGTGGTCAAAAGTTCTATGAGAAAAAAGAGATTAAAGATCTTATCGCCTATCTTACTGTGATTCAAAATAATAGAGATGAACTTGCCTTAAGACGTATCCTCAATGTTCCTCATCGAGGTATCGGTTCAGTTACTTTAAATAAAAATCTCAGTATCGCCCAAGAACAAAAGCGCCACCTCTTTCAAGTTCTCTCTGATGAGCAAGAGCATGAGGGGATTACGAAATTTATTGAGCTTATAAAAAACTATAAGCGCATTTTTCACGAAAAGCCACTCGTTGAAGCAATTAACCAGCTCATTGAAGAAATACAATATTTTGACTTTATTGAAAAAAGTTATGATTCGGCAAAACTCTCCAATCGTAAAAGAGATGATGTTAAAAACTTCATCATGACGGCCGACAGATTTCAGGATCGCTACCATGATGAAGCAACCTTAAAAAACTTCGTCGAAAGACTACTCTTGGCAGATTCTCAAGACAGAAATAGCTCCCCAGGGGATGATACTAAGAAAAATGAAGTCACTCTGATGACTCTTCATGGCTCTAAAGGCCTTGAGTATGATCATGTGTTTCTTATTGGAATGGAAGAAGAACTCCTGCCACATAAAAAGACAATTCTCGATGGCTCTGACATAAGTGAAGAAAGGCGACTATGCTACGTGGGAGTCACCCGCGCTCGACGTAAACTTATTATGACATTTGCGAAAGAAAGAAAAATTTACGGAAAAATGATACCTCGGTTTAAATCTCGTTTCGTCATCGAACTTGAAAAATGCTACAAGGAAGTTGATCGAACAAATTTTGGAGACATGTCAGAAGAAGAAGTGAAAGACTTTAAAAAGAGCTTCTTTGGAAACTTGATGAATAGTTTAAAATGAATATACTAAAAAAAATCCTAGAAATTATCCCCAACTCTCATAACTGGCTCTCAGATCGCGACTTTATCTGGTGGCCATTTTCTTTCCTGAGACCCACACCAGAGACAAGTATGACTTTTAAACATACCCTCATCATGACAGCCTGCTTTGGTGGGCTCTCATTTTTAATGTTCACGGGCTTTGCTGTATTCAACAATATGTTTACGGCCTCGTCGGCAGCAAACACATTCGTCATCTGTTTCCTGGGGTTTTTCACGTGGTTTAATATTATAACCAGACCACTGTGGAATTACCGGGCCAAGAAACTCTCAAAGAAGTAAAAAAAAAGGCCATCCTTGGCCTAATTATCCATCCTTGGAAGACCCCTTCCTGACGGTCAAATCGATTACTTTATATCTTTTATGGTCGAAGTCTCATCTAAATCCTCAGCAACGGGACTACCTGAGGTAAATCCTGTAATTGTATATGCTCTTGGAAGATATAGACCTAAACTTAAAAAACTAATAAGTATGTCTTGAGGATTTTTATTTTCGTAAATGATGACTTTTGAAATGCCATCATAACCAGCATTACGAACTTCTTCATCTATGAACACTTCATGATGTTCAGGATCTGTTCCCCAAAAATAGAAATTCTTTTGTCCTGCAATTGAAACTTCTTTTTGATGCTTAGGATTTCCTTCAAATGAAACTGGTACAGAATTATTTGAGCGAAAATGAATCGTTGTACAAGAAGCGAGCAAAAATAAAAGTGCAAAAGTATTATTCATACTTCAATTCTTGAGGTTGTAGTTCAACTTGTCAAAAAAAATTTTGTAATGCTTAAAAATGAGTGAATGTCGGATTTGTTTTTTCCATGATTCCATCAAGCGCTTTAAAGTGGTCCGATGAGCGTTGAGTGATTCCTTGATATGCGGCCATCAATTCTAAATGAGAATTAAGATCATTCTGATAGGCATGATAGATCGCTTTTTTAGTCATTTGCAAAGCAATTGGAGGTAATTCTGAAAGATGTTCAACTAATTCCTCTGTTTTGTTTTTCAAATCTTTCTGTAGGACCACCTGATTTACTAAACCAATTTTCAATGCTTCATTTGCTGAAAGTGTTTTACAAGTCAAAAACATTTCCATCGCCTTTCCAAGTCCAATAAGGCGAGTTAGAAAGAATGCTCCCCCATCTCCAGGAACTAATCCGACTTTTGCAAAAGTCTCAGCAAATGTGGCCTCTTCAGAAGCAATTCTTAAATCACACATCGCAGTCAAATCGCAACCAGCACCAACGGCCGCACCATTAACCATGGCAATCACTGGAGTCTTTAATTGTATAAATGTAAGAGGAATTTGTTGAATTCCAGATTGATATGTTTCACGCAATTGATTAGGTTCACCAGCAAACATACCAGTTTTACCTTTCATCGCTTTAATATCACCACCAGCACAAAAGTTCTTTCCGGCCCCTGTAATCACAATTACACGAACAGTATTATCTGCGTCTGCGTGCTTTAAAACCTCAACAAGTGCTCTCACCATTCCATTAGAATACGCATTACTTGCTTCTGGTCGATTCAAAGTTATCCAGAGAGAATGTTTCTTCTGCTCAACAAGTAAATCCTCAAAGACTTTCAAATAAAAACTCATACTTTACCTGTATTCAAATAGGCCCTTAAAAATTTAGACTCTGTATTTCTGTTCACTTTATCTAAAATAAATTTTGAGGCAGCGGCTAGCTTATCTATACTTATCCCCGTTTCAAGCCCCAGAGATTGCATGAGATACCAAACATCTTCAGTTGCTACATTCCCAGTAGCTCCCTTAGCATATGGACAACCACCTAGGCCTCCAGCTGAAGAGTCAAAAGTGGTAACTCCCTCTTCAAGTGAAACAAGTATATTGGTTAAGGCCATCCCTCTTGTATCATGAAAATGCATGGCCATTTTATTAATTGGGAAATTAGTTTTTAATTCTTTAATGTAACTCCGCACCTGATTTGGTACAGCAACTCCAATTGTGTCACCAATTGAAATTTCATAGACACCTAAGTTGAAAAATTTTTCACTTATTTTTAGAAGCTTGGAAATATCCATTTTGCCTTCGTAAGGACAACCAAAAGCAGTTGAAATATAGCCTCTTATTAAAACATTCTCTTTCTTCGCCAATTCAACGACTTCTTTCATTCGTTCAAAAGTTTCATCCACGGTTGCATTCACATTCTTTTTTGTAAACGAGTCTGAAGTGGCACTAAAGAGCGCAATTTCTTTCACGCCTAAATCTCGGGCCGTGATGTATCCCTGAAGATTTGGAACGAGACAAGGAAAACTTATCTTTTTATGACCAAGATCCCTCTGAACTTTTGAAAAGAGTTCAATGGCATCTCCCATTTGAGGAATTGAAGTTGGTTTTACAAAACTTGTTACTTCTATTGAAGATAGCCCCGACTCAGAAAGCATAGAGATGAATTGAAACTTATCATCAGTCGTAAGAATTGTTTTTTCATTCTGAAGACCATCTCTTGGACCAACTTCAACTATCTTGATCATTAAGACTCCACTTCGGCCAGAACAACTCCACCCTGAACGAGCTCACCAACCTTATAGAGAATCTTTTTTACCTTCCCGTCTTTATCTGAGCGGATAGAATGCTCCATTTTCATGGCCTCAAGAATCAGAATGGCTTCGCCTTTCTTGACTTCCGCTCCGGCCTCTTTAAGCACTTTAAAAATCTTCCCTGGCATAGGTGAAGTGAGTCCACCAGCATGGGCCCCAGCTTTCTTCATTTTCTTTCCAGCTTCTGAAACAATTGCTTCTTTACCAGAGGCAATAATCATCGCTTCGGCGTCTTTATTAAGACTAGAAACAGCGGCCTTAAATCGTCCATTTCGATCATCTAAAATCATTTCATGTCCATCTCTGCTTATTAGAGAGTAGAAATAATTCTTCCCTTCATAAGTAAAAGAGACGGTATCATGAGCATGTTTGAAATCTTGAACTTTTACATCTTTGCCATTAATTTGAAATATTTTATCCATACTAGTTCCTAAATCCTGAAAGTGATGTCCATGGATTACTGGTAATTTCGGCCGTCCCACTAAAGACTTTTCTTTTTTGCGAAAAGCTCAGAGCAGCGATAAAAGAAGCCAGATGATCATTCATCATTTCTTTAGGCTCAAGCTCTGGCCTGTGGTCTGGAATAAAGTGAGTATGAGTAAGGCCAGCTATGAAATCTTTATGTCCAAGGATTCGCTTTAAATAATCACGGTTTGTTTTAACACCTAGAAAGAGAACTTCATCAAGACTATGAATCGATTTAGAGATTGCAAGCTCCCTTGTTTCACCCCAAACAATAAGCTTCGCCAGCATAGGATCGTAGTTGACACCAACTTCCGTCCCATCAAGGAACCCACAATCAAGCCTTACATCTCTAAGAGTTGGTACACCGATGGTATCAATCTTTCCAATTGAAGGCATAAAATTATTATCAGGATTTTCTGCATAAATTCGGCATTCAATGGCCTGACCTTTCTGCTTAATTTCAGACTGCTTCATTGGCAACTTATCACCTTGGGCAACCATAATTTGGCATTTTACAAGATCAGATCCTGTAACCATCTCTGTCACAGGATGCTCCACTTGGAGCCTTGTATTCATTTCTAGGAAATAATACTTACCATCGGGAGCAAGAATAAACTCCACTGTGCCAGCTCCACGATAATTTATTCCTGAAGCAATCTGGACTGCTGTTTCACAAATTTTTAATCTCAATTCTTGAGATAAGTTTGGCGCAGGGGTTTCCTCAACAATCTTTTGGTATCGACGCTGAATAGAACACTCACGTTCAAAGAAGTGTAGATGATTTCCGTGGGTATCACTCATTAACTGAACTTCAATATGACGAGGATTAACCACATATTTTTCAATTAGCACCTTATCACTAGAGAATGATTTTAATCCCTCGGACTTTGCACCTCGAATACACTCAATGAGTTCACTTTCCTCATGAACAATTCTCATCCCCTTTCCACCGCCACCTGCGGAAGCTTTAATGAGAACAGGGAATCCAATTTCTTTCGCCTTTTGAGCTAGATTCTCGTCAGTCTGATCATCTCCATGGTACCCAGGAATCATTGGAATATTAATTTTCTCTAAGGCTTTCTTAGAACCTATTTTGTCACCCATAAGAACAATGGATTCCGGCGTGGGGCCAATAAAAGTGATTCCCGCACCTTCAACCATGGTTGCAAATTCCATATTCTCCGATAAAAATCCATAACCAGGATGGATGGCATCAGCGCCACATCGTTTTGCAACTTCCACAAGTTTTGATTTATTAAGATATGTATCGGCAAGCGCTCCCGAGCCTAGCGAATAGGATTCATCAGCAAAAAGCGCATGGGGTAAATTTTTATCGTCCTCAGCATAAACTGTGACAACTTTAATCCCCATCTCTTTTGCAGTTTTTAAAACTCGTAGAGCAATTTCTCCACGGTTAGCGACTAGAATTTTTTTTATTTTCATTTTTTCATCCAAGCTGGTTTATCTTTTTCAAGGAGGGCACGCATCCCCTCCTGTCCTTCGGCACTCACTCTTCTTTCAGTAATCATATTGCAGGTGTAATCTTCTGAGTTCTTAAGATTATTCATGACACTTCTAACAAGTTTTTTAGCTTCTTTCGCAGCAAGAGGCCCCGCTGCTAAAAACTTTTTCTTAACTTCCTCAATTTTTGCATCTAAATCTCCACCGACAGGAACAACTTCATGAACAAGTCCCATTCGATAAGCTTCCTGGGCACTAAATCTCTCTCCAGAGAGCATCCAGGCGCGAGCATTAGACTCGCCAATTTTAGAAATACAATAAGGAGAAATCACAGCAGGAATAAGTCCGAGTCTTACCTCCGTAAATCCCATCAAGGCTTCTTCGACTGCAACAACATAATCACAGACACTCACAAGCCCGACACCACCACCTAAGGCATGCCCATTAATTCTTCCTAGCACTGGAATATCACACTCATTAATTGCAGAAAACATACGAGCAAGTCGTTTTGAATCTCTGAAATTTTCCTCCCGAGTGTAATCCTTCATGGCTTTCATCCAGTTCAAGTCAGCGCCAGCGCAAAAGCTAGGCCCTCTACCAGATAAAATAATGAGTCTTTCATCTTTGAATGATTCAAATAAGGAGATCATCTCCTCAATTAGCTCGGCATTAAAAGCATTATGGAGTTCTGGTCTATTCAACCAGACTTCTTTTACTCCGCTGCTTTTATCTACAACTTCTAAATGCTTCATCATTACATCCTAAAAACGCCCCATTGAGGGTCTTTAAATTCTTCATTGTGAGAGACACTTAAACAAAGACCAAGAATGTCTCTTGTTTGAGCAGGATCAATAACACCGTCATCCCATAATCTTGCAGATGAATAATAGGGCGATCCCTCTTTTTCATATTTATCTAAAATGGGTTGTTTAAAGTCGGCCAATTCTTTCTCTGACATGAGGGCTTTGCCAGATGATTTGAGTCCATCCTGCTTCACCGTCGCAAGAACGTTTGCCGCCTGCTCTCCACCCATGACTGAGATTCTGGAGTTCGGCCACATAAAAAGAAATCTTGGACTAAAGGCCCTTCCGCACATGCCATAATTTCCGGCACCGAAAGATCCTCCAATGACAATTGTGAACTTTGGAACTTTTACAGTTGATACCGCCGTCACAAACTTCGCCCCATGCTTAGCAATGCCTTCATTTTCATACTGTTTACCAACCATAAATCCAGTAATATTCTGAAGAAAAACGAGAGGTATTTTTCTCTGTCCGCATAACTCAACAAAATGTGCAGCTTTTTGAGATGATTCCGAAAATAAAATTCCATTATTGGCAACAATACCAACCATGTAGCCATGAATTTTGGCAAACCCCGTAACGAGAGTATTTCCATATCTCTCTTTGAATTCTTGAAATTCAGAGCCATCAACAAGACGAGCAATTATTTCTCTTACATCAAAGGGCTTTCTTGTATCCTGAGGAACGATTCCGTAAATTTCTTCCGTTTTATAAAGAGGTGCTATGACCTCTGTCTTTATAAATTTTCCAGGATGTTTAGGACGATAATTTAAAGTCGCAACAATGTGACGAGCATGCTCAAGGGCATCCTCTTCAGTCTCAGCAAAATGATCGGCAACCCCAGACTTTGAAGTATGAACATCGGCTCCACCTAAATCTTCGGAACTAACCTCTTCACCTGTCGCTGCTTTTACTAGTGGAGGTCCACCTAAGAAAATAGTTCCATTACCTTTAACAATTACTGTCTCATCACTCATGGCAGGAACATAGGCCCCACCAGCAGTGCAAGAACCACAAACAATTGCAATCTGCGGAATTCCCAATGAAGACATGTTGGCCTGATTAAAAAAGATTCTTCCAAAATGCTCTTTATCAGGAAAAACTTCATCTTGCTTTGGAAGGAAGGCACCACCTGAATCAACGATATAGATACAAGGTAGTTTATTTTCAATTGCAATTTCTTGGGCTCTTAAATGCTTTTTAACTGTGAGTGGAAAATAGGTTCCACCTTTTACCGTGGCATCATTGGCCACAAATAAACACTCAATACCGTGAACAAGGCCAATGCCTGTTACAATACCAGCACTCGGAACGTCTTCATCATAAACTCCCTCACCTGCAAGAGCAGACAGCTCGAGGAAAGGTGATCCAGGATCGAGAATTTTTTCTATTCTTTCACGAGGAGGAAGTTTTTTG
>CANHJD010000107.1 GCA_947461145.1 Bacteriovoracaceae bacterium | reverse complement strand
ATGGGATTTAAAAAAGATCTTGATACGATCATCGAATACTTTGACATGAACATGGTTCAGTTTGGATTTATAACTGCAACTCTTCCAACTGAGGTGGAGACTTTTATTATTGAAAGATTTCCGATGATTAAGTTTGAAAGAATTTCCGGTGGAGAGTCCCATGCTCCACAAAGCAGAATTGAAACTTATAACGTGACAGTGACTCCGGCAGAAAAAAATATGGTTGTGAAGATGTTCATGGAGAAGCAAGCTCATGGACGCGGGATTATTTTTGCCAATCAAAAAAATCAAGCTGAAGAGCTCTATAAATATTTAACTGAAAAAATGCCGAAGCTTAAAATGAAGCTTCTCCATGGAGATCTTGAGATTAAGGAAAGAGAAAGTTCCATTCGCTCTTTTGTGGAAGGGAAAGTTCAAGTTCTCGTGGCCACAGATATTGCGGCCCGAGGGATTGATATCAAAGACCTTGTCTGGGTCGTGAATTATGGACTTCCAAAGACTGCAATCTACTATCTACACCGTTGTGGTCGTGTTGCTCGTGGTGGAAGAAAAGGTATTGTGTACAACCTTGTTGCTCCTCACGATTCAAAAATGATTGCTCAAATTAACGAAGCAATTGCGAACCAAAAGCATTTGAATCTTGATGTTATTCCAGAAGAAAAATTAAAGGCCCAAAGTGAAAAGATGGCCAAGAAAATTGAGATCAAGCAACCGGCAACTTTCAGAGGGAAATCAAATCGTCCTGCAGCCCGTGAGGAACTAGTGGATCGTGCTGGGAAAAAAGTGAAGCCTTCTGGTCGCGGAAGAGCTGCTGCGAGTGCTGATTACAAGAAGGGTACTTCAGTTGCACCAACGAAAAGAAACCGTGGGATTAAGAGGCGATAAAATCCTCGATCTCACTGCGTTTTTTTAAGGTGTCCTCATAACCAAGTTCCATCAGGGGAATAGTGTATGAGTGATCAAATGCAAGGTAACTTAATAGATCTAGTCCTTCCTTGTCTGAAACTCCAATCCCCTTGAGGAGATAGCGAAGCATCGGAGGAAGTTCTTCATTTAATCTTTCAGTCATCTTTCCTAAATCTTTTGATGGTCTCAGCATAAGAATTGGAATCGCCTTGAATTCTTCTTTATGGCCTTCCTTAATAAGAGAATTAATTTTAGTCATTCTTTCTACATCGGCCTCTAAAGAATCTAAAAACACAGCATTCATCATCACACCCGTGATTTGCCCAATCGTGGGATTTTTAAACGGAGACATCGCAAGGTCCTGCATGCGCTGTTGATTATGGGGAAACCTTACTCCAATAGCGATAATTTTTTCTGCTCCAAGATGAATGGCCGGAGAGAGTGGGGTCGTTTGTCGGATACAGCCGTCGCCATAGTAGCTCTCACCCACTTTGACTGGTGGAAAAAAGAAAGGAATCGCAGAAGATGCCATAATATGTTCAACTTCTAAATCTACTCTTACTGAAAAACGATCAGAGCGCGCCCAGCTTTGAATCTCATCTGTACCCTGATAAAATACCACATTACTGCCTGAGTTGTAATTCGTGCAAGAGAGAGCAAATCCTCTAAGTGAATTGTCGGCGATGTTTTGTTTGATTTGTTTGAAATCAAGTTCTCGAAGAAGTAGCTTCCTCAGGGGATCAGTGTCGAGAAGATGATTTACGTGGGAGCCTTTTGGAGTTAGACCCCCAAAAACTGTTCCTCCTAACCATTTGGCACCAAGCTCAGAAATCGATCTAATTCTTAAATCATAAATATTTTGAGGCTTTAATTTTTTCCACAGATCCATCAAATTGTTTGTGGCAATATCCCAATTCCCTGCATTCGATGCAAGATAAGAGGCATTGATAGCACCTGCTGAATTTCCTGTAATGACGTCAAAGAGCTTCTCATCTTTTTTTAAGATCTCATAAAATGCTCTGACCACTCCGACTTGATAGGCAGCTCGAGCTCCACCACCAGTCATGACTAAACCAAGTTTTTTATCCATAAAAGTATTATGCCAAAATTAGAAATACTTGCACTATCTAGTTAACTGATCAAAACAGGTGCCTAAAGGATTTGTTCCAGGGCCTGTGCGCATTCCAAAGGATGGGCAAAGCCATCACCAGAAAGAAATAGATTCGGAGAAAGTTCAAGAAAAGGCGCTCCGTAGGTTGAGAGAGGGAGAGAATAACGCCATTTTTTTAATTCATATTTTTCTATTTGATCAAAGGACAGGCCATTCTTTTCTAGATTTAATTGTATTTGAGAAATAATAGCGGCATCAGTTTCTTCAAAAAAATTTTCAGAAAAATCTGGAGACATTTGAATGATTACGCCATGGGGATGTAGGTCTCTTTGGTTCATGAAAATTGCTTGATAATCATTTGAATCTTTAAGGCGAAGCTCTTCTGGGGCGTTCTTTAGGACAACGAGAAAAATAAGTGCTTTTGTATATTTCACTGAATGAATTGGATGAGAAGATTCAGGGTGAAGATTACTCTGAGAAAGCAGTTCTAGGGCCTGGGGCACGGGGGCAGTGAGGACAAGTTTTGTACATTCAAAAATTGATCCGTCTTCAGTTCCTACAACCCATTTTTCTAATGAGTGAGTTAGAGAGATGACTTTTTGTTCTTTACACACTTTAAGATTGGAGGCGAGTTTTTTTGCTACCTGAACCATGCCACCATTAATGTAGAGACCACGATCAGTTTCGATAACAGGCAGAGATAGTTCAGAAAGAATTTTTAGAAAATTATTATTTAAGGGGAAGTAAGCAGCACCATGATCAAGACCTTTTTCATTGATTCGTCGTGTAGCAATTCTTCCACCAAATCCTTTGGACTTCTCTAGGATTATACAATCCTTTCCAGTGTTGCTTAATTTTTGCGCAAGAAGAAGGCCCGTAAGACCTGCCCCTATGATAATAATTTGATGTTTTTCACTCATAACTTCTTGCATAACCTATTAAAGTCTAACTTAACAGATACTGCTTCTATGTGTCTAAAAATTGTATATACTATTTATATAAAATAAACGGAAATGCTCTTAACCCCCAGCTTGAAAGGGGTTAAAGTAGATAAAACGATACAAAGGTAATTTCATGAAAGTCGTCATTACAGGTGCTACAGGATTCGTCGGGCAAGTTATAGTAAAGCAACTTTTAGAAGCTGGAGATGAAGTTGTTGTTCTCACTAGGAATGTGGCCAAAGCCGCTATTACTTTGGGAAGTGCTTGTAAGTACTTTCAGTGGAATGACTCTGAAAGCCTTCCACCTCTTGAAGCTCTAGAGGGTGCGGATGGAATTATTAATCTCATGGGAGAAACAATCTCTGAGAGATGGGATGAAAATCATAAGAAGAAAATTTACAACTCCCGTATTAATGGGACTAAGAAATTAGTAGAGGCCCTAGAGAAACTTAAGAATGGCCCTAAATCATTTATTTCTACTTCTGCGATTGGTATTTATGGGAATAGAGGACCAGAAGATTTGAATGAGTCTTCTAATTTGGCTGACGATTTTTTAGCTAAAGTCTGTAAAGATTGGGAAAATGAAGCAAATAAGGCCCGTAATTATGGGGCACGCGTGGCCATCATTAGAGTTGGGATTGTTCTTGGTAAGGGCGGTGGTGCCCTCGCTAAAATGATTCCTATTTTTAAACTTGGTGGCGGTGGTCCACTTGGATCTGGTAATCAATACATGAGCTGGATTCATGTGGAAGACTTGGCTTCAATGTTTATTGAGGCTTTGAAAAATCCTTCAATTAAGGGTGTTCTAAACGGTACAGCGCCATATCCTGCATCAAATAGAGAGTTCACAAAAGTTTTAGGCAAAGCTGTTAAAAGACCGGCCTTCTTACCTGCACCAGCGTTTGCAATAAAAATTGCTTTTGGTGAAATGTCTCAGATTTTATTGGAAGGTCAGAAAGTTCTTCCTGTAAAATTTAAAGAAGCAAAATTTAAATTTCGCTTCCCGACATTAGAAATGGCAATAAAAGAATCTCTTTAAGTAATTTCTCATTCGTGGCATTGCTTCTTAATTTAGGAAGCAATGCTCATTTCTTAAGATTCCATAAAGCAATCCAATAAGTTAAGACTCTAATTTTAATTATTCACAACACATTCATTGAGTACTTTCGATAAATTATTTACTCAGCTATAAGTTCATCCGGTTTACTTTTCCAAGGATGAGTTATGAATCATTTTTTTCTTTTTTCTTTTTTTATCTTCATTTCCACATTGGCCTATGCTGAAAAATTTGAGGAAGGAAATAGTCCCTATTTTTTTCGAAAAATATCTGGAACAGAAATTCTACTAAGCTTCAACCAGCTTCCTCTTTCAGGTAAGCAACTTGATGATCGTTATGGTTGGTCAGAAACATACTGGCCATCAAATCTTGGAGGAATCGCCTATCGTTGGAGTCATCCTAATCCCCAACCTTTCAGATTTCATTTTAATAGCAAAAATGAATTAAAGGCGATGTCTCGAACACAGCTCTCACAGCTTTCGCCTGCTGAGCTTTATGATATAGCGATGGGTGATTATAACTACACACTGACTAGACGAACACTAAGTCAATTTTCCACCAGAGATCTTTGGTGGGAGGGGATTTGTCACGGATGGTCTCAGGCAGCGACTAATTATCCTGAGCCGGATAAAGTTTTAGTTGTAAATCCTGATGGTATAAAAGTTCCTTTTGGCTCATCTGATGTTAAGGGACTTTTGGCAATGCATGAAGCTTACAATTATGGTGGTGCCTTTTCTTTTACGGGTAAACGCTGCAAGGTGAGCGGAAAAGTTCCAGGTGAAGGAAGTGAAAGAGATAGCAACACAAATCCTCCAAGTGAGGAAGAGGCCAATACTCCGGATTGCAAAGACATAAATGCAGGCGCTTTTCATGCTGTTCTGACTAACATGTTGGGTATTCATGGAAGAGGTTTTGTTGCTGATGTCGATCGTTATAATGATGTTTGGAATCAGCCAGTGACAAGCTATAGTTCAACTATTATTGGAGACGAAATAGTCTCTTTAGATGAACAGATTTTAGGAATTTATCGCAAACTCCGTTTGAAAACCGTGATGACTTACGGTGAAGAGTTAAAGTTTTTTACTCCAGAGCTCGCTGCCGCAGGTGCAAGAAATTTTGTTTCCAAAGATCCAGTCACGGGAACAACTCATCAAGAATTCCGATCAAAAGATTACGAATACATAGTAGAACTTGATATGGCCGGGAGAGTCTCTGGAGGAGAATGGATCTCTGAAACTCGCCCGGATTTTATTTGGATGTATGAGAGGGCCAAGAATTTTAGAAATTCTCCTATTCCACTTGGGGGATTAGGAAGAATTTATAAACCGATCAAACGCTAATTAATCTTTTTAATAATTCCACAAGCAATCGGAATTGAAAGTTGAGGTAAGGCATTTTCGAAGGAGCTGACTGAATTGGGCAGATCCTTTGAAATGCTTGTTCCCAAAACAATGAGGGCTTTTCCATTGAGTTCAAGTCCCATATTGTTTTGAAGTTGAAGTTTATTTAAATCAATTTTTTGTTCATAATTAAAATTTCCTTTTGGATACTGAGGATTTTCTTCAGAGTAAATAGAGAGATCGCTATCCAGTGGAATAAGAATTTTTTTCGTCGATTGAAAGGCTTCCTTAAAATCAATTAACCCGTCACCATTAGAGTCATTGCTGATGGTTGGGCATTTGGAAACCATCGTCACAAATTGCCTATGGGTGACATTCGCCGAATCGTCTAACCAAGACTTAATTTTAAATTCTTTATTTGAGATTGAGATGTCTGCAACACCATTAGGAATCCATCCATTGAGTTGATTATTCAACGGGCGCA
The DNA here is from genome assembly GCA_947461145.1 of Bacteriovoracaceae bacterium. Lineage (GTDB taxonomy): Bacteria > Bdellovibrionota > Bacteriovoracia > Bacteriovoracales > Bacteriovoracaceae > Peredibacter. The sequence goes on along the minus strand of CANHJD010000107.1, from coordinate 2,910 downwards.
GGATGGCGCGGAATTGGCCTGTCTCAAAGGATTCATAAAAGCTTATGTGTTTTGTAGTGGGTGGCTTTTCTTTGCCACAGGCCATAATACCAACAAGTGACATGAGGACGAGTAAAGGATTTTTTATTTTCATATTGCACTAATTTTTTAGAACGCCTGATCGTAGGCGCCTTTTATTTCGTAAGGATAAAAATTCACTTTGTATTTTCCTGACGTTTCCTGATCCTGAAGATCCGTAGGCATCCAATAATACATGGACTCAATCATCAGATAGCAGTCTTCTGTTTGCGGATTGACGTCATATTCTGAAAATTTGGTGGTTCTCTTGCATGATCTTTTGGAAAACACAAAATTATCGGTCCACTGTTTAATAAGTCTGGGTTCACTATCAAACATATAGTCAAAGACGTAGTCTACAATTTGATTACCAACTCTGACCTTATACAGAGGTGCCACATGAAACCACCATTTGAAGTGGTGGCGATTAATATAAGAAGCGGTAAAAAAAAGAAATACTTTATTTGATTTTATCTGATTTTTTAAAAACTCTTCATAGGCCCAAACATGAGCTCGATTAGAGCATTCTGATGAGCGTTTATAATTTGAATTGAGTCTTTGAAATAAAGCCTTTGCCTCTTTCAACCCTTCAATAATTGTAGGTTCAAAAATGGGGGCCTCTTCATTAAGTGAAAATGAGTATGAAGGCTTTATCATGTCGCTGAATTGTTCGATCTGCTGTTCAGAACTCACGAATTCAACTTTTCCGTTTTTGAGTTTTACCAAATAATTCTCGCCATCAATTTTATTAATTGAATGGACGGACGCGAGATCAATTTTTGTTTGTCCTAGGCTTGAAAAAAGTAGGCAGGCAATTAAAAGAATCTGTTTCATCGGCCCTCCAGTCTTACGAGCACCTGATGATTTAACTTTTCAAATGAGTCTTGCCTAGTTCTTCAGGTGAATCTTCATTTTAAATTTAGGTTTGAAGTTGATTTGACCTAGAGCAAATATGGAATACAATTATTTATATGAAATTCATTTTAATTTTGATTGTTGGAATACTTGTAGCCGGGTGCACTAAAGAACTCAAGTATACAAAAGAAGAGCTTTACTTTAAGGCCCTCGCTGCTGATTCAACTGTGAGTTTTATTTTACCCAAAACTCTTGAAGATGGGATTCATTGTACAGATTATTGTGAAGGGTGCGTTTCGGGTCACACGGTACAAGTTCAAAAGCTAGATATGATTGCAGTCGAGTTTATGACTGAGGAGCAGGCCAAGTATGCGGCCAAGAAATATCGTGGTTATTATGTTCGCAACTGGTTATTAGATGATGTCACAGGAGAGCCTTTACTTGAGAGATTTGTTGAAAAATCCTTAGAGGCCAAACGTCCTTAAAAAGATCCCTTCAAAAAATGTCAGCTTATCTAGCCACTCTTGCCTAAGCTCAATTGTAAGACTCGTTTCTTCATTGAGTGTTTTTCTGAAAAGGACTAACCAGCGTCCGAGTTCGCCTCTTTTGATATTAAGCGGAGTATGAGCATTAAGAATATTAAAAGGGGGAGATATTAATTTATCTGTTTGACCCAGCAGTTGTATCTCCCAGAAGCTAGCGATACGGGGAATATGAGTTTCAAAATCAGAAATATTTCTGAAATGATATCCAATGAGAATATCATTTTTCGCCTTTTCATAAAATGAACTGACAATTTTGAAAATCAATTCATTTTGATTCATAAGGGCATTGTAAAATTGGGTATTTTTGAAGAAAAGCTTTGGATCACGGTTTTAAATTGAAAGCCCTGCTCCTGAAAAAACTTTAAATCTTCTTTTTCATCAAAGACAAGCTTCGTTCCAAACTTAAGCATGTGACACTTACGCGCCTCTGGCATTTCAAAAAATTTGAGGAGAGCGTATTGAGTGTAAAGCTCGTCTGAGACTATTTGTTCAGATCCTTCTGGCTCAAATGGATAAGGTTCAAAGAAGACATTTCCATTTTTCCCCTTGAGGCAAACAAGGCATCCCAAAACTTTTAGATCTTTTTCGAAAGTGAGTATTTCAGCTCCCAGTTTATCCCAAAGATTGATGAGATTTTCATCCACTGGAAATGTCTGAGGTGTTTCTTTTGCCGAAGGATAATCGCCAAGTTCAATTTGAGTTTTTTGATGAAGATTCTTCCAGCTTGCCTTGATAAATTTTCCAGTTTCAGGAGAGAGACCCGCTAAATAATCCTGATATGACTTTGAAGATTTTGACAATGGTTCAAGGATAAAACGCTCTTTTGCCCAGCTAGTGTCTGTCTGCCAAGAAGAAGAAAAGTCCTGAAGACCTTTAATGTGATAAAATTCTTCTGCCTTTAAATCTTTGCGAGTTTCATAATCTTTAATTATTTCCTGAATCTTTTCTCTGCCACTTCTTGCGAAGCGAGGGTCAAAAACAAAGAGACCAGGATTTCCATCTCCAACTTTCCAAGTGACTTGCTTCCATTTAAGGTAGTCTTTATCCCAAAATTTAAAAATTCTCTTCCACCTGCTCACAAGTTTTTTACCAGGTATTGGATGAAGACAGAGTTGAGCAAATCCAACAGGCGTATTTTGAGTCGGGCCAAAGAATAAAAAATAAGTGAAAGCTTCGTCTTTAGGAGCAGAGTCATGTTTCTCAACTAGAGTAGAGAAACTTGGAAATTCTTCCTGAAGCAATAACTCCAGACTTGGAACGAATTCCGAATCGATTTCATGTAGAGAGTGAAATTTTTGAACTATTAGCATTACAGTTATTGTCAGCTTTTTTTAATCAGTCGTCAAAATTTCTAAGAAATTAAGTTCTCACCACAGTAAGGACAAAGTTTCCAAAATTGCACATCAAGATCTTTTCCACACCGGCATTCATGCACTGAACTTAGATCATCAGT
>CANHJD010000106.1 GCA_947461145.1 Bacteriovoracaceae bacterium | reverse complement strand
TATAGTCGTGCCAATATGAATTATACCAACAATGATACTTATGCAGATCCTATGTATGGAACTCAGTTTGGTAATGAAAACTTCCAAACTAGCTACGCTCGTGGGAATTTGATGATTGGATCTGAAATGATGATCACAAAATCTTTTGGGCTCAATGTTGAGGCCGGCTATTCAACAGGAATTGGAAGCTCTTTAAGCTCGCAAGCTTCAAAGAATGTGACAAATAGTCCAGACCAGAAGCGTTTACGTGAGCTGGGTAATGAAATCATTAACGCAAGTGCGCTCTCATTCTTCGCAGGTGCGGTTCTGACTTTCTAATGACTCGCTCGCTCTAAAGAAATCCATCCAAACCCCCGGCCTAGTCTGGGGGTTTTTATTTTTCACACTACTAATTTAAAATTTATAGTTGATTGAAACGCTTTTGGTCTCCTCTCATAAGGCCCTTTGATTTATTATAATTGGGTATATTTTTTTCTTTTTTTCAAAGGACTATTATGAAGGCCGTCTATCTTGTTGATGGGAAACGTACCCCTTGTGTGAAAGCTGGTGCAGATTTAAAAGAAATTGCAGCTCCCTATTTAGGACATTATCTAGTTCGTCACCTAATCGATAAGCATGGTATTCCTCATGATCAAATTGATGAGGTGATTGTTGGAAATACTGGGACTCCTGCGAAATATCCAAACGTTGGAAGAGTAATTGCTCTTGAAGCAGGCCTACATAAAAAAACTTCAGGTTACTCAGTTCATCGTAACTGTGCCTCTGGTATGGAAGCTCTTTCTCAGGCCTATGATAAAATTGGCTCTGGTCGCTCCCATCTTATTTTTGCTGGGGGCGTAGAGAACATGACTCAGATGCCCCTCATGTTTAATAAGCAAATGACTGAGTTTTTTGTTGAAATGATGAAAGCAAAATCTACTACTCAAAAAGTTAAAATTGCTTCTAGTTTTAGACCAAATTTCCTTGCTCCTGTGATTGCAATCGAGCAGGGACTAACTGATCCTTTTTGTGGAAAAAACATGGGACAAACGGCCGAAACTCTCGCTCGTGAGTTTGGAATTTCAAGAAAAGAGCAAGATGAATTTGCCAATCGCTCTCACCATCTTGCAGCTGCTGCGACAAAGGAAGGAAAGTTTCGCGAAGAAATTCTTCCAATTACTGCCGGACATAAGCTTGATAAGATGATTGCTGATGACATCGGCTTTCGTGATAATTCAACAGTTGAAGGTCTCGGAAAATTAAAACCATATTTTGAAAAAGAAACAGGTACTGTGACGGTTGGGAATTCTTGTCCAATCACAGACGGCGGTTCGATGTGGTTACTTGCTTCAGAGGAAGCAGTAAAAAAATATAATCTTGAGCCAATGGCAAAATTAATTGATTATCACTTCCATGGACTTGAGCCAGAGAGAATGGGTCTAGGCCCGGTTTTGGCGATCCATGGTGTGCTCAAGCGTGCAGGTCTTACACTTGATCAAATTGACCTCTTTGAATTGAATGAAGCTTTTGCCGCTCAAGTGTTAGGGTGCTTAAAAGTAATGAAAGATAAAAATCTTTCTTCTAAATGGGGAATTGATGAAACGATCGGCGAAATTCCTCTCGATAAATTGAATGTGAATGGAGGCGGAATCGCTCTTGGTCACCCTGTAGGTTCAACGGGATCAAGACTTGTTGTAACACTTGCTCATGAACTTAAGAGACGCAAGCAAAGATATGGACTCGCCTCACTTTGTATCGGAGGCGGTCAGGGTGGTGCTGTACTAATTGAAAATCTTAAAGTTTAAGCGGAGAGTTTATGAGCTACCAACATATTTCATATGAAATTAAAAATGACATCATCTGGATTGGTCTTGGATTAAATGAAAAAAAGTCTATGACAACTCTGACTCGTGATTCTCTTGAAGAATTAACTAGAATTATGGCCGAGGTGACTGAAGTTGATAAAAAGAAAGGGGCCAAGGCGCTTTTTTTCTTTTCTCATAAGCCAGGTGTGTTTTTAGCGGGAATGGATATTTCTGTTATTAATGATCTTAAGAGTGAAGGTGATGCTTTAAGAAATTTAGAGATGGCCCATAAGCTTTTTAATTCGATTGAAGATTTAAAAATGCCTACGGCTTCACTTGTAGATGGAATTTGCCTTGGTGGAGGACTTGAGCTTTCTCTTTGTTGCAAAAAAATCTTTGTTTCTGATAATTCAAAAACTGCTCTTGGATTACCGGAAGTCATGCTTGGAGTGTTGCCTGGATTTGGGGGAACCTATCGTTTACCTAAAAAAGTAGGCTTGCCAGCAGCTCTTGATATGATTCTGACTGGTAAACAAATCAAAGGAAAGAATGCCTTTAAAATGGGTCTTGCCGATGCCATGCTACCGGCAGAAAGAATGCAAGAGCTTGCTCCTCAGTACATCAATAAGCCTAAAAAGAAAAAATCACTCAAAGAAGAATTAGAGAAAGCTGCCATGGAGAATTTTCTGACGAGAAAAATAATTTTCCAGAAAGCTCGTGAGCAGGTGATGAAAAATACTAAGGGCTTTTATCCGGCCCCACTAAAAATTTTGGAAGTTCTTGAAACTGGTGCAGGTAAGAGTCGCTCGGATTATCTCGAAATGGAAGCTCAGGCATTTGCGGAATTAAGTCAGAGTATTCAGTCAAAAAATCTTCAGCACATTTTCTTTTTGACTGATAATTCAAAGAAGCTAGACAACAAAGATGAGCTACCAAGTGTAAAGCGAGGAGCTGTACTTGGTGCAGGAGTAATGGGCGGTGGTATTGCTTGGCTTTTTGCCCAAAATAATCAAGCTCCATTAATGAAAGATATTACTCCGGCCGCACTTGAGCTTGGTCTAAAACAAGCCTCATCCAATTTTGCAGGAGCTCTCAAAAAACGTCGTATGTCTGAAGACGAGTTCAACCGTAAAATGCGCTCTATTGAGCCAACTCTTCACCTTGATGGCATGAAAAGTGCGGATCTTGTCGTTGAAGCTGTGGTTGAAAATATGGACCTTAAAAAGAAAGTTTTCGCTGAGCTTGAAGAATATGTTCGCCCAGATTGCATCCTTACTTCAAATACATCCTCACTGTCTGTTACTGAGATGAGTAAGGCCTTAAAAGATTCCTCTCGTTTTGCAGGTCTACATTTTTTCAATCCAGTAAATAAAATGCCACTTGTAGAGATTATTACTCATGAAAAAGTGGATCCTAAAACAGTTCAAACGTTAAAAAAATGGGTTTTAGATGTAAAGAAAACACCAATCATCGTTAAAGATGGACCAGGATTTTTAGTAAATAGAATTCTTGCTCCTTACTTAAATGAGGCGGCTTTCCTACTTGAAGAAGGTGTTTCAGTTGAGGCCCTTGATGAGGCAGCTCTTAATTTTGGTATGCCCATGGGCCCATGTCGTTTAATGGATGAAATTGGGCTTGATGTTTGCGTGAAAGTAGGAAAAATTATGCATGACGGATTAGGTGAACGGGCCAATCCAAGCACTCTTTCAACCAAGCTTTATGATTCTAAACTTTTAGGAAAAAAGAATGGTAAAGGGTTCTATCTTTACGATGAGAAAGGGAAATCAACAGGCAAGAATCCTGAAATCTCTAAAATCGTAAATGTTAAGAAAAAGCATATTGATGAGATGACGATCCAGATGAGACTTTTTCTTCCGATGGTAAATGAAGCAGCTTATATTCTTGCAGATAAAATTTGCGATAAGGCGGAAACTGTTGATGTTGGAATGATCTACGGTACAGGTTTCCCTCCATTTAAGGGCGGGCTTTTGCGCTGGGCCGATCAGGAAGGGCTGGAGCAGATTGTTGAACGTCTCAATAATTTTGCAAAGGAAGTAAGTCAGGATCGCTACCGCGTTTCCCCGATGCTTTCACTTATGGTCAATGATAAAAGAAAGTTCTATGATCTCTAAATGAACATTTGGCCTTTCTTTTCCTATTTTTTTAAATATCTCTTTTTTGCAAAAACACGCCAACGTCTGCTTTTTATAGCAGTCGTTGGTCTTTTCATTTCTGCTTTTTCACTCATGGTCATCCAGGGTATCATGGGGGGCCTTCAGAAAAGTCTTATTCAGCGATCTAAGAGTCTCCATGGACATTATTTGGTTAAATTTGATTCGGTTACAAATGAAAATTTGGATGAGTTGAGGGAAATTCTTAATAAGGAAGGCGTACCTTTTTATTCTGAGCTTGAGTCTGAAGTGATGCTTAAGAATAAGGGCTTTATTGCTCCGGCAAAAATTCATGGTTTGCTCTTAAGTGATAATCGCCCTGGATTTTTAGGCGAGAAGGACTTTAGTGGACTTGTTTTAGGTAGTGAATTAGCAGCAAAACTTAAAGTTCAATTCCTTGATGATGTTCAGATTATTGCCCCTGGAGTAACAGATTCTCTTATGGGAGAGGTTCCTCGTTATATTTCTGAGACTCTCTCTGACTACCTTTATTCAGAGTTACCAGAGGTGGATGAGTTTGAAGCCTGGGGGAGAGTTGAAATTGTCCAAAATCTCCTAAGACAAAGAGGGATAAATCAGGTGCGGATATTTGGTTCTTTGCCTGATCATCTTGTGAATCAAATTAAATCTCTTAACTTAGAAGTTCCTTTTCGCTTTATGACTTGGGAAGATATGAATGGCCCTTTAGTCTGGTCACTCAATCTAGAAACTAAGGTGATGATGTTTCTTTTTATAAGCATGAGTCTTCTTGTTGCAATTGCCATAACTTCGGGTCTGCTCATTTTTTATTCAAAAATTCGCCGGGATCTTATGAGTTTTTGGATTTTAGGTATGCCTCAACAAATGTTGCTTAAGTTATGCTTCAGATTCATTTTACTTATATCTGCGGTCATTTGTTGCCTCGGAACAGTGGCAGGATTTATCACATTAAGATTACTGGATAAGTATGGTCATGAATTCATGCCAGATATTTTTATTGAGACCAGGTTTCCAATTGATTTAAATTTCAGTCACATAACTCTTAGTTTACTCATACCGTTTGGAATTTCTGTCGTTTTCAGCTACTTATCTTTTCTAAATTTCAGGAAAGAAAATCAATCTTTTATCTCTATTGTGAGAAGTGTTGGTTGAAATTCTTTTTCAGGTTAAAATCTTATTAAAGGGATTCAGGACGAATCTTACTTTGAAGAGGATTTTTCATGACACAACTTTCAATCAAAGAATTTTTTCCAACAGCTTTTTTAAATGAATCAACATTTAATCATAGCTTAGGTGAAAATTTCTCTCTTTGTGAAAATGAGAATGTCATTTTTCATTGGGCCGATTATGATGAAACTTGTGATGCTTTTAAAGCAGCGATTGAAACTAATTCGGAACTAAAAGATGAGTATAGAAAAAAAGAGCTTTCACTTGGAAGACTCGCATTGATTCCTGTTTGGATACGCACAGATAAAAAAGTTCATCAAACTACAATGTTCGATCTTTATGAACGCTACATCCTAAACCAAGTGCAGGTATCTTTGGGTGTTGATCCTTTCGGACCAATTCAAATTTCTTTTATCTCAAGTACAGGACCTTTCCGCTCTCTGGCGATCGCAGAATGCTTTAATAAAAGCACCTATAAAGACTTTGTGATGGTTTATCTTATTAAAGGAAAACTCCCCAAGAGAGATTTTCGCATTCGGATGAAGGCAAAAGTCTTGATGGAGTATGGAGAGAATTTTTCAAAGGCAGAACTTATAGGAGTTGAACAGCTAACTTCAAATGGAATCCTTTTTTCTATAGATTCGGATTTATTTCTTAAAGACATTTCTGTTCTTAATGAAATTCGCATCCTTATTGATTCCGAGGCACTTAAAGAGGGAAAAGATAAATCATTGAATGATTTACGCTCTCATCTATCCCAATATGCTTTTAATTTACTTTATTCATCTCGCACAGAAGACTCACTCCTATGCCAAGTAAAAGACTTCAATATTCAATCAAGTTTTGATTTTTATAAGAATAAAAAGATCTATTTATTTATTTCCTACGATGAACTTAAGGCCAGTTCAGGAGCAAAAATTCAGACGATCAAGAACTTTGTTTCCTATGCAAAAAATTTGATTCGTGAGCACTACAATTTTAATTTGCTGAGTAAGTCGGCTTAGTTTTTTTCAACTTTATAATCTACTTGGTAGGCAGCTGAGCTATCCAAACTTTTTCTTCTTTTATCGTAGCGCTCTGTTGTGGTGATATTCGCATGTCCTGCAAAGCTTGCGACATCCCTGATGGCAGCGTTTTTTGTGTCTAAAAGGTGGGAAATAACTGTTGCTCGGCAAGAGTGGGGTGAAACAGCTTTATTAATTCCAAGTCCACGCGCATAGCGCTCAATCACACGATAGATGGTTGAACCATCCATTGGCCTTTCATTTTTACTGCCGAGATCGGTTTGAAGAAGATAGTCTTCACCACCTAATTCAACTCCTTCTGTTTTCATTGATTCAATATAATCTAGAATTTCTTTTTGGACATTTTCATTCAGGGGAATCAGTCTAACCTTGTCTCCTTTACCATGAATTCTGAGAACCATATGGCCTCGGTCTTGATAAAGTTGGTAGATTTTAATATTTATGAGTTCTGAGCGACGAAGACCTAGATTGAAGAGCATGACCATGATTAAACGGTGAGTACGGCCCTTATGAGTTTTTCCGTCTGGGGCATTTATCATTTGAACCACTTCATCATCGTCAAAGGCAACGGTCGGTGATTCTGTTTGAACCTTAGGGAGCTTAATCGTATCCAGGGGATTGTGATCCATAAGTTTGGCGGCAACGGCCCATTTCACAAAAGATCGAATACACACAAGCCTACGGTTAATTGTTGCGGATGAAAGACTGCGCTCAATTAAATGGTCCCGATAGAGTTGAAAATGGTAGGATTGAATGTCGCCAGGGTGAGAGACAATAACGTTTCCTGATCTTAAGAAATCAAAGAAGAATTTGAGATCTTTTATATAGGCCGTCTTCGTGTCTTCCGAAAGAAATTGAACAAGAAATTCATTGATGAAATCCTTGATATCGGTTTTTTTTTGTCCTGCTTCCTGAAATTTTCTAGCAAGCTCTGGATTGTAATTCACGCTTAAGGCAGTGGATTTCTTTGACATAGAATTATTCTAACCTAATCTTTCAATAATACAAAATCTTGATGATCCGTGGAAACTAACTCAGAATTAAGTGTGTTGCCTTTCCTAGGGAGTTAAATTTTGCGCCGAGTTAGATTGTTGCTTTTTATGTCCTTCTTACTTTATGTCATACCGGCCTTTGGTTTCATCAAAGGCTTTAATCAGGCGTGGTTTAAAACTTCATATTCCGCTCAGTGGCTTGATGGTTACTACGATAAAAATTACTCCGAAAGTATTCTCCTTCTTAATAAAAATGCTGGATCAACTCTGGTTCGGATGTGGCTTTATGAGGGGGCACAACTTAATCAATTCGGCACAAATAAGAGAACTGGAAAACTGGTTTTAAGACCAGACTTCATTTTAAATCTAAAGCATTTCCTTGGGCTTGCAAGAAAACATAAGATAAAAGTGAACTTAACCTTTCTCGATGGAAATTCTTTCCGGGGAGTTGAACAGAATCCTGAGCTCATGAACTTTTGGTCAAATATTTTTAATGATCACAATGGTGCTTTAAAATCTTTTTATCAATCTGCTATTGCTCCCATTTATAAACTCATTGAAGATGAGTTCAGTGATGTCGTCACTCAAATTGATCTTGCAAATGAAGTGAATGCTATTGTTGAATACCGACTCTTCAAAGATCACGTTATTTCCATGCCTAAATTCCTTTGCACGCTGGCCGCAAGAAGTCCCTCACCAGTCACTGCATCTTTGGGGTGGGCCAATGCAGAGGAGCTCTTCTTTAGTGGATTTTTGGCCAACTCATGTCTCAATTTTTATGATCTCCATTTTTACAATGATACTGGGACAGTTGGGCGATGTGAGGATTATAAAAAGCTCTCTAAGCAGGGTGTTCGTCTTCAACTAGGAGAGTTTGGCCAGCTTTCACCGACTCTTAGTGATGAACTTCAGTCTGAAGTTACCGCTAACTTCCTCAAAACCGCCAAAAACTGTGGTTTTATGAGTGCTCTTCCTTGGCGGTTAGTTGAGTGGAGGGGTGGAGGAGACCCAGAGGAGAGATTCTCCTACGTTAATCCAGAAGGCCCTAGGAAGGCCTATTACATTTTTAGGGACTTTGCTCGGTAGAAATTACATCCTTCTGTCCTTCTGGCCTGTCAGTTTGATTTTTCAAGACTAGGTTGAGGACAAACAAAGGCGGCCCTATGAAAACTCTATTGATTGGTTTATCTCTCGCTTTCTCTTTAAGTTCATTTGCAAATAATTGTGAGGAAAAAGTTCTCGCTGACTATATTAAGGCGACTCCAGGAAATGAATTTCATCGTTTGTCTTCAGGAGCAATCCTTGTTGGTAAGTCCCAAGCGGCATTTAAATATTATGATTCAGAAATAGCTCTTGGTTATAACTTTGATGTCGAAATCTATATTGCTTCAAGTGAGTATATGGGCGGTTTTGGAATGGAAGCTTTAGTTGTTAAGCCAACGACATGTGAAACACTTCAGATGGAAAATGTTTATCGCGAATAGGTGATATACTTTTTTAGTGGCCACCCCACCCGGACTTGAACCAGGATCAGAGACTTAGGAAGTCCCCGTTTTATCCAGTTAAACTATGGGGTGAAAACAAGGCCCCAATTAATGGGGCCTTAAGCATTTATTTTTTAACTTGAAGATTCTTTAATCCAG
>CANHJD010000105.1 GCA_947461145.1 Bacteriovoracaceae bacterium | reverse complement strand
TGAGGAGATATTTATGGCTTCTAGAACTGCAGTAACAGAAAATCGTCGTAAGGCCCACCACAGAGCTGCTGGAGCAAAAAGAAAAGCTGCTAACCGTAACAAGGGTACAACTCCTAAGTTTGCTATCCATGAAACTCCAGCTCCTAAAGCAACTAAATCTAAATAATTCATTTTAGCTCCTATGGGGCTTGAAAGATTTTTAGTGATTCAGAAATGAATCCACGATCAACGGAGACCACTAAAAGGTCTCCGTTGTTGTTTAAGCAGACATCTAATTTCCCTTTGTTTCTTAATCCTTCACAATTCTTTACTTCTTCTAAGCTGATCAACTCTTCTGGAATGCTATAGGTTTTAGTGAAAATATCTTTCACTATCTGAGCTTGTGAAGGCCGATCTTCGTAGAAAATCTGGATGGGAGAGGCGAAAATTTTTGCCGTAATAAATAATGGTAAAAGTTTAATAGCGAATTTCATGGCTCACTCCATTCTTTTTAGGAAAAAAACGAATCGTTTTTAAGTAGGGAATAATTTCCCAATTTTCATATTTAAGAAGGGCCTCGGCCTCAGACTCTTTGACTAAGACTGTGAAGCGTCCCTCGGGCTCCATGGGAGATGTTTCTAGCATGGCCTCAATTTTTCTTCTCCCTTCGCGGTGAAGGAGGAGAACTTTTTTTCTCGATTGAAATGATGTTAAGAGTTCTGCTCTCACTTGAATTTCAACCCATCCGTTGGGGATTGAGGATATCACTTCGTTTTTTTCATCTTTGGAAAAAAGAACAAAGAAGAAAATGTTTGAAAGGATGATGGCGATAGCTAACTTGAGCCACCAGATTTTAGTCTTTGTATTTTTGTTCAAGAGTGTTCCAGTTATTTTGGAATTCACGGAGATGCTCCTTCGTTCTATGCTCATAAAGTTTGTTCAAGAGAAAAATTCCGAGAAATAGTAAGCTTGCCCCCATTAGTGAAAGTATGAGGGGAAGGATAATCTCTCCACTTTCTCTCTTGCTTCGTAATAAATTTGAGGACTCATGGAATCGAATTTTTCGGCATTGATTTTCAGGGTTAGCAAATAGGGTCCTGATGAATATAAATAGGTCCATGATGAATTCCTTAGAATTGTCCTCTCAGATAAATCTCTCTGATACTTCATTGCCTTAAGACTAAAAGGACTTTGAAGCATTCTGGGATCAAGTGGGCAGCCCTTAATTTTAAGTCGCTGAAGTTGAACGTGATAATTTAATAGGGCACCAGTTTGAAGATGCTTTATGGCCTTCTTCACTTTTTCTGCACTAAGGGCTGCACCTTGAAATCCTGGTATAAAAGCCGCTATCACTTGGGCACTGGATGTATTTTTTAGGGCCCAATTTGTTTTTCCCATAAATTTTAGGTAGCGATGAATTTCTCCTTTTGTCTCTTTTACACAAACAAATAGATTTGTTCGTTTTTGAAGTAAACTGAAGGATCGCTGAAGCTCCAGGCCGCATAAGGTAAATAGTCCACTGATCACAACAAGGACCAGAACAAAAAAAAGAATGGCTTCTCCCTTTTGATTCATAATTTCCCCCTTAAGGGCAGGTAAAAATGATTTCTTATAGTATTTGGAAATCTTTGCCAGTAGATGGAGTGATGTCTTTCAATTTTAAGTTTGCAGCCTTTATCAAAAGAAACTTCTCTAGACTTCATTGAATGAAGCAGAGTTCTCGTTTGTAGCTCAGCTCCCTTAAGCCAAGCCTTTTGTCTGCAGGCCGTTGCTTCAAAAAAGAGTAGATACTCCATCATGGCAAAAACCATGAGCCCCAAGGCCAGGGCCCAGGCCACGAGCTTCACTTGTTTGCCGTGACTTTAATTTCTTTGGTCACTCGCTCCTTCATTTCATGAATTCTTTCCTGAATGACTGAACCAAACTGTTTGACGGCCACTAGGCAGCAGATACCCACTAGGCTTGAGATGATGACGTACTCCATGATTCCCTGGCCTTTTTGATTTTTAATGATTTTTTTCACCTGAATCTCCTTTTTAATAGGAGTTTTTTATAAACTGAAGGGGGAGAGATTTTTAATTAAAAAGGCGATTGGTTGAGCAAAATGTTCGGAAATGAAATGTTTTGCTCAAAACGAGCTAACATCCTAAAATAATGGCATGGAAGAAAATAACAAAGTTATCGTTTTTGAAAAAAAAGAGATCGTTCTTATTATCATCTTCGTGGTGGTATTAATTATTACGAGTTTCACTGTTGGTATTCGTCTTGGTAAGAAATTAAATCTTGCTGAGAGTGGTATCAGTCCAGAAGATCAGAAGAGTGTTGAATTAAAATCCAGTATTGAAGAAGACGTTGATAAAACTGTCGCTGAAGAATCGAAGCTCACTGATGAAGAAAAGCTAAAAAAACTTATGGATGAGTCTAAAGAAAGACTTACCGATGAACTTGAAAAATTCTCTTCAGAAGAAAAGCCAAAGGTACAAAGTGAAAGCTCAGAGTCACCTAGTGCAAATGCGTCTACAATGGCGGGTAAATATACTATCCAGCTGGGTTCTTACCCAACAATTGAAGAAGCAAAGCAATTTGCTGAGGGGTTTTCTGTTCGTGGGTATAGCCCAATTATCAATCAAACAAGCCTTGAAGGTAAGGGCACTTGGTTTAGAGTAAGCTTAGGTCTTTTTGGATCTGTAGAAGAAGCGAAAGGTTATATCAAAGCTGAGCAGAGTCTTTTTTCTGGCCAGGATTTTGTTATTACTGAGATGAAGTAAGTTCTAGAAGAATATTCCCATTTCAAAACCTACAGAGAGCCAGCCAAGACTCAGAGATCGATTTGATTTACTTTCTGTTCCGATGGCCTCTCTCGTAACAGTAGCTAGGTTATAGCCAAGCTTTCCACCATAAAAAAACTTTGAACCAGAGCGCTTGTGAATACCATAATTGGTTGTGAGTCCATACCCCTGATATTTGCGCTCTATAAAGGTTTCATTCATTGTGAGGTAATTTAGAAAAACATCAATTGATTCAAAAACATCCTCTGTGGGCATAAAGTCCATAAGAAGTTTAAATCTGTAACCAACCCCAAGACCCGCTCCCATTAGACTATTTTTTGCATCATTTGGTCTTTGATACTGAGACTCATCATTTGCATTATCACCAATTGCGCTAGTTTGATTTTGTGTGATGGCCCCAAAAACACTCTTGAGCTGAAAATACTGCAGGCCATACCAAAGACGATTATAGCGTTCTGATCGATGCATGTAATTTAGCTCAAATCCTAAAATATTATTAATATGCTCATACTCGCCAGAAACAAGTCCTCCCAGGGAGAGTCTGTTACTATCTGTCCCTGTATATGTGCGCTGATCCTTAATACCTAGGTCAGTATTAAAGTCATAAATAATACTTTCATGGCGAAGATGCTTCTCTGGTTTTTTGATCAGAACTTCTTGAGTCTCAGGATTAAGTTCTTCTTCAGAAAGGTCGAAAGCATTTTGAGCAAATGAAGTTTGAGAAAAAAGTAAAAAAAGGATTAAGTACTTCATTCATTACCTCGTTGCTACAGACTCAAAATTTTCACCAGGAAAATCTTCGAGCCCCATGACGTCTGAAAGTTCAAGTTTCTTAACTAAGTGATCATACTTCACATTTTCTGTATTAATGTGAGAGTTGACCAAGTTATCAATGGCGAGCTTAATATCAGCATAAGTTGTTTTATTGCCGATATAGTTATCTAGAGCAGAGTCGTAGTTGCTTTGAGCATTTTTATGTTGAAACTGAGCAATCTCAACTTTCTTTTCTAGGAAGCGAATTGTTTTGTAGATTGTTCTGACCTTAACTTCTAGTTCCCTGCGAGTGTTATAGAAGTTAATCTCTGCAATTCTTTTGGAAAGATAAGTCTGCTGGTTTTGACGAGTGTTGAAAAAACCGCCCTCACCGAGAAGTGTCCATCTCATATTAATAGAGGCAACGAGTTCAACGTTTCGGTTGTTATCAGATGTTTGAAAATTCCAGGTCGTTCCATTTGGATCAAAACCCGTTTGATAAGTCCCAAGATTGATTCCAAATTTAGGAAGAGGAAGGTTATCCTTAAGAGTCTTCTCGTAAGATCTTGAAGCAACATCATAGGCCACCTTGGCATCTCTAAAAGGCTGGCTTTGTTCTTGAGCATATTTTAAAGCTTCATTAAGTGAGGCATTGAGACTAATAAATTTTAGCTGCTCATTTGAACGATAAGTACTCTGGTAATCATCGCCAAGGAGATTGGCCATTTTCTCTTCCTCAAGACCGACTTCAAATTGGGCTTGTTGATACTCTGTTTGAGAGCGCAGATATTCAGACCGTGTCTGATAATATTCTTGAGGTCTTATTTTTCGAAGCTGCAGCTTCTCTCGAGATAAACGATGAATAAATGAAGTCTGGCGTAACTGCTCTTGCTTAATTTTTAGAATCTCTTTTACTCGAATTAAATTGAAGTACTGATTAATAAGAGAAAACTTAAGGCGACGGTGGGCCTCAGCGATTTGTTGATTCCTTCTATTTAAAGTCTGTTTTTCATTTTGAAACTGGAGGTAGTCCCTGCCCCAATTAAAAATTGTGTATTCATCGATCACAAGACCGAGACTTCCAGTTGGTGCCTGCTGCGCCCCCATTGAGGGCGTGCTTAGACTTGATTGGCGAAGACGATCAATACGATGATTAGATGATTGAAGTTCAAGGCCTACAGTGGGGTACCAAAACTTTTGAAATACATCAGTTTTGAGGAGCTCAATTTGCTCCCTTTGTTGGCTTCGAATTCTCTCAAGCGGATTTTTTCTAAAACCTTCCTCGATGACTGAACGTATATCAAGGGCACGCCCTTCACGATCTTGTTCTTTTTCTCTGCCAAGCTCTGAGCGAGAAACTGCCCATCGTGATTTTTGAGATCCTACGCTTGATTCCTCCGTTGGATTAGGATCGGAAGAAGTACTTTCAAGAAAAGTTAAATCATCATCCTGGGCCATGGCCTGGATAACGAGGAATAATGATATGAATAAAAGCCTAAGCAAAGCTCTTCTCCCGCCAAAATATGTGTGTGCGAGAGAAAGTCTAACATCAATAAAACTGAGAAGTAAAATCAGATATTATAGAGAAATTCCGGGGCAGCCTGAGCGAACAATATTTTCTTCCATCGATTCAATGTTGAGATTTGTTAAATGAAGTTCATTTTTTATTTTAATTTGGGTGGAATGAAGACGGCTTTGAACTCCTATTTGTGCCTTAGGACTTTTTGTTATTAAGTCCTGATTCCTCTGAAGTAGGGCATTAAAGCGTTGTTTGACTTTAATCTTTTCGTCACGCTCTCTCAGAAGTTCTTTGCAACGAAGGCTAAGTGCTGGCTTTGTGATGGCATCTTGCATTAGATAATCATCCTGACTGAATGACATCGTAGAGAGCGCCAAAAGAATGACAGTAACAACCTTCTTCATAAAATAAGTCTAGCATGGGGCCCGGTTAACGCAAAGTTGAATTTAACTCTCTAATTGTTGTCTGAGGATAGGCTTTTAGTGTACCTTGAGGGGTCAAAAATTTTTTTCAGGCAAGTACATTATGGCAACCGTTGTGGTTCTTATTCCTGCTCGATTCGGCTCTTCTAGATTTCCAGGTAAACCTCTGGCAAAAATTAGTGGAGTCTCCATGATCCAGAGAGTTTTTAAAAATTGTCAGGACGCTGGTTTTAAAACCGCCGTTGTAACCGATAATGACGAGATTGAATCTCATGTAAAAAGCTTTGGTGGAGTTGTCGTTCGTGTTGATGATGATGTGCCTTCAGGTTCTGAAAGAATTGCTCTGGCCTATCAGCGTTTTTTTCAAGAAGACAAAGTCGATCTTGTGATAAATGTCCAGGGTGATGAGCCTTTGCTGAAAGGTGATGTTCTTAAAGAGCTCGCTCAGTTTCATTTAAAATCAAATTATCCCATCTCAACTTTGTTGCGTGAGCGAGAAAGCCAAGAAGAAGATTTTAAAAACCCAAATGTCGTGAAGGCCGTCTGGTCTTCTTCGTCAAAACAGTGTCTTTATTTTTCCCGTCAGTCTCTTCCTTATGATCGAGATGGAAATAAAAATTATAGTTGGTATCAGCATATTGGTGTTTATAGCTATCGGCCTCAGGCCCTCTTGGATTTTGTAAAGCTTCCCGTTTCAAGGCATGAGGATTTGGAAAAGCTTGAGCAGTTACGTGCTCTAGATAATGGTTATTCTATTGGTGCGATCTTGACCAAACAAAAACTGATTGGTGTGGATGTGCCTGAAGATATTAAAAAAGTTGAAGGAGCTCTTTTGTGAGTAAGAAAAAATATATTTTCATCACTGGTGGAGTAACGAGTTCACTAGGTAAGGGATTGGCCGCTGCCAGTATTGGCTGCCTACTTGAGCGCAGAGGAATTAAAATCAATATGCTCAAAATGGATCCGTATATTAACGTTGATCCAGGGACAATGAGTCCAATTCAGCATGGCGAAGTTTTTGTGACTGATGATGGAGGTGAAACTGATCTCGATTTAGGTCACTACGAGCGCTTTACATCTCTCACTCTGAATAGGGAGAACAACTTTACAACGGGTAAGGTTTATCTTCAGGTGATTGAGAATGAACGGGAAGGTAAGTATTTAGGTAAAACGGTTCAAGTTGTTCCTCACATAACAGATGAAATTAAGCGCCGTATTCATGTGGCTTCAGAAAAGTGTGATCTTCTTATTGGTGAAATCGGTGGGACCGTTGGAGATATTGAATCACTTCCTTTTATGGAGGCCATCCGTCAGTTTGCTCTTGATGTAGGAACAGAAAATGTTCTCTTTATTCATCTCGTTCTTGTGCCCTATCTTGCCGCTGCTGGTGAGTTGAAATCAAAACCAGCTCAGCACTCAGTAAAAGAATTGAGGGGCATTGGTTTATTCCCTCAGATTATTATTTGTCGGGCAGACCGTGAGATTGATTCGTCTATCATTGAAAAGATTTCTCTTTTTTGTAACGTTCCAAAACAGAATGTTTTCCAATCAATTGATTTGGATTTGATCTATAAAGTTCCAAGGGCGTTTCATGAACAGGGACTTGATAAAAGAATTACTGAACTCTTAGGTATGTGGGCGATTGAGCCCAAGATGGATGAAATAAATAAAGTTATTTATAATGCGGAAAATCCACTTAAGGTCGTCAACATAGGTGTTGTTGGGAAATATACCGAACTTATTGAATCCTATAAGTCGCTTGATGAAGCCTTGAGGCATGCGGCGATTAAGAATCAGGTGAAGTTAAATCTGACTTACATTGATGCTGAGGATTTAGAGAAGGGATCAAACACGGATCTATTAAAAGAAGTCGCTGGAATTTTAGTTCCCGGTGGTTTCGGTTCTCGCGGGACGGAAGGAAAAATCAAGGCCATTCAATTTGCTCGTGAAAATAACAAACCATTTTTTGGCATTTGCCTTGGCCTTCAGCTGGCCATGATCGAATTTGCAAGAAATGTTGTGGGTATTAAAGATGCTACGTCCATGGAGTTTACTGATAAAGGCTCGATGGTTGTACACTATATGAATGGACAGAGTAAGGATGGGGCCAAGGGTGGTAGCATGAGACTTGGTGCCTACGAGTGTGAACTTAAAGAAGGGACACTTGCTCATAAAATTTATGGCAAGAGCACTATTTCAGAAAGACATCGTCATCGCCTGGAAGTGAATAATGAGTATCTAGGTAAAATAACCGAGAAAGGACTAGTCGTATCTGGTCTTAATCCAAAACTCAATCTGGTTGAGGTGATTGAACTCAAAGATCACCCTCATTTTATTGCTTGTCAGTATCACCCTGAATTTAAATCAACACCATTTCATCCACACCCGCTCTTCGCTTCATTTGTGAAGGCCAGTGGAAAATTATAAAGGATCATTATGAAAAAGATGGATTTCTATATCGGCCCTTGTGTTATTGAGAGTGCGGATCTTGCCAACCAAATCGCGGAAACATTAATTAAAGATCTCGAGCCCTTTAAAAATGAAATTACTCTTCACTTTAAAGGAAGTTACGATAAAGCAAACCGTTCTTCGTTTACCTCTTATCGTGGACCAGGAATTGATGAAGGACTCAAAATTTTAGATTCAATTAATAAGCAGTATGGACTTCCGACTTTAACGGATTTTCATACCCCAGAGCAGGCAGAAATTGTGGCAAAATCTGTGAGTGTGCTCCAGGTGCCAGCTTTCTTATGTCGTCAGACAGACATGATTTTTGCAGGTGCAGAAGCTTGTAAGAAATATAACCGTGAATTAAAAGTAAAAAAAGGCCAATTCCTCTCGCCTGAAGAAACAAAGAATATTGTGGATAAGGCCTCTCATTTTCTTCCGAAAGATAAAATCCTTCTGACAGAAAGAGGATCTTCTTTTGGCTATAATAACCTTGTGGTTGATATGGCTTCATTTCAAATCATGAAGTCATTCGGTGTTCGTGCGATCCATGATGCTACCCACTGTGTGCAGAGACCGGGTGGACTTGGGACAGCAACAGGTGGAAAGCGTGAGCAGATTCTTGTTCTTGCCAAAGCAGCGGTTGCGGCCGGTGCAGACGGTATCTTTATGGAGTGTCATCCAAATCCTGATAAGGCACTTTCAGATGCGGCCACAGCGTTACCACTGGCCCAAGTGAAGAGTATTGTAGAGCAATTATTAAAAATTAGAAGAGCGGTAGCAGAATGAGTTTGAAAACAGTTGCGAAAAAATTTGAAGAAAAATTAAAAAAGATCAAGGTCGTTGCTTTTGATCTAGATGGTATCCTCACTGATTCCCATGTTTGGTGGGCCAGTGAAGAGGTAGGCTTTAATCGAACCTTTTGTATCTACGATGGATATGGAATGAAACTTCTCATGAAGTCTGGCATCAAAGTCGGAGTCATCACAGGTGGAAACAGTGTCTCTGTTAATAAACGTGTGGATCAATTGGGACTTGATTTCTGTTACGCAGGTAATGAAGATAAGAGACAGGCCTTCCTGGATTTGTTAGCTCGCTATAATGTAAAACCTGAAGAGATCCTCTACATGGGGGATGAACTCTTTGATATTCCTCTGCTTAAAAAAGC
>CANHJD010000104.1 GCA_947461145.1 Bacteriovoracaceae bacterium | reverse complement strand
GAGGCAATGTTGGTGTTGATTCTAAAGCCCATCAACGTACTCCTTGAAACACCGTTTTGCGGTTTAAAATTATAACCGACCAAAATAGTCGATCGCATTCCTTATCGAAACAATCGGATATTATTTGAGTACAATTTTAGTTTAGCTTGAAAAAAAAATTAAAAAATTAATGAATACGATTACTTGGAACTGGAAAGGCGAGTTTTCAATAAATCATAAGTTATTGATTTCTCTATGGCTGCCTCTAATAGGACACTAAGGGACCTCGGGGCAAGCCAGAGGAAATTGTCTGCCACTTGCCAGCGGGCAGTGGAATTAAGAAGTGGCAGCTCTATTAAGGGTGACTCGAGAATAAGAACATTTTTTTTCAATTTGAGACTGGAAACAACTGCTTTTAGCCAGAATTCTTCGGGAATATGAATGCTTTTTTGTGAATGAAAAAAGCAGAAAATATCTGTACCATCAGAGCTAAATTCTACATCTGCTGAAGAACTCTCTGAAAAACAAAAAATCATGTCGCCTGAATTTTGTGAATGATTCCAGTGGTGGAGTAGCCGTCGACAAAATTAAGAGAATAGACCTCGCCACCATTGGTAATAACTTCTTTAGCACCAACGATTTGATCGATTTTCCAATCTCCCCCTTTAACTAAAACACTTGGTTTTATTTTTAAAATAAGATTTAAAGGGGTATCCTCATGGAAAATTTCAACAAAATCTACGGCCTTCAACTGAGACATCACATACTGGCGATCAACTTCATTATTAATCGGGCGCTCAGGACCTTTTAATCTTTTAACGCTTGCATCAGAATTCAAACCAATCACAAGTAGATCACCCAATTTCTTGGCTTCGGTCAAATAGGTCACATGACCCTTGTGAAGAATATCAAAGCAGCCGTTAGTGAAAACAATCTTTTTATCAGCATTTGCGATTAAAAAAGCCTCGAGCTCTTTAGAAAACATCAATCAACCTTTATCACTTTGGTGTTAGATATTTTATTTTGAAGATTAAAATATGAAAACAGACCAAGACTTACAAAATTCATAAGAGAGGTTAAAGATCTTAACATGAGCATGATCATGGATTGTGGCTTATTATCCAAATCTACAACCTTAATACCTACCATCGTTTTCCCAAGAGTAGATTGAGCCGTTTTTTCAAAAATAGAGAAATACAGCAAGTAGAAGCCAACGAACAAAGTGATAACCAGTGGATTAATTTCATTCGGATAGGTAGACCACACTTCGACCAAATCCATGTGAATCATTCTTGCCATAATCGTTAATATCAGACCAAGACAAGAAAGAATAAATCCGAGGTCCAGGACGTAGGCAACAATTCTCTGAGATTTTGTGGCCTGACGGATTATTTTTTCTTTTACAGTTACAACTTCAGGCAGAGTTGCAGGTTGTTGGTTACCATAAAAGAGAGAGAGTTCATTCTGATAGACTTGATTTTCATTTTCTTTTCTAAGTAAAGACTTGGCAGGAGTTGTGGATGATCTTGTCTGAAGATTTAGCGTATCAATAAAAGCTGGCTTAATTTCACTCGTTTTTTCCTGATGAAAACCGAGTCCTGAAGTAATGGGCTTAAAATCAAATTCAATTTCATCTGCTGCAACTAAAGGCCTATTTATTTTAGAAGGATTTACATCAAGATTCATTTAATATCCTTTTTTATCTTTCTTAAAGCTTGTCACAATTCTTTTAATCCAGCAACGATCCTAGTATTAAACCTGCTCCAACCCCCACGGCAGTCGGAGTTCTTAAAATGGGTGTCGGGAGCCTAACAACTCGCATTCTAGGTCTCTGGTGAAGATAGTCAATTTCTTCAGGAGAAAAACCGCCCTCTGGGCCAACCACGAGAAGCCTTTTTGAGCTCTTTTTTTGGGGGCCAACTTTAATTGGCAAAGTCTGTGAGTCAAGCATCAGGCATTCTTCATAATCTTCATAAGAAATCTCATCCCAGGTTAGTGGAATAAGCTCAGGCATAAAAGGTGAATTTGACTGTTCAAGCGCACTGATTAATAGGCTCTTTAACCTCTCAGGCTCAGGAATTTTTGTCTGTGAATAGCGGGAGCGAATAAGAAAGATTCTGCGAAATCCAATTTCAACGGCTTGCTTCAGTGAATATTCCAAAGCTTCTTTCTTGGGAATTCCCAAAGCAAGATCCATGATTATTTTTGCTGAAGCGAGATCACTTTCTAGCTTTGTAAGTGTTAGTTCGCGCTTGGTGACAAAGCTCACTTTAGTTTTTACCCAAAGTCCTTTGCCATTTAAAAGGAGAATATTCTCATCAATCTCTACTCTGGCAACACTAATTAGGTGATGGGCTTCTTCACCCTTAAGGTGATAGGTTTCCTGAATTTGAAGATTTTCCTGAAACTGAGCTCTCACAACTAACCTTTAATAAAATAAAGGGCAGCCCAGTCACCCTTTTCTAATTTTCTTTGAAGTTTCATGCCTGCTTCAGAGTAGGCCTGAATAATCCCCTCGACCTGAGGCCTTAAAAGTCCAGACAAAATGAGGGCTCCCTTAGGTGCAACGACACTGACCAGGTATTTCTTCTCCTGCAACAAAATGCTCTCAAGAATATTTGCAAAAACTAGATCATATTGGCCTTTAAGTTTTTCTCTGTATTCAGGAAGGAGCAACCTAAAAGCATGACCGGTAAACTCATTTAGTTCAGCATTTTGATAACAATTTTTATTCGCCTCAAGATCAATGTCGTAAAAATCGACCCTTGCATCAGGGGCAAATTTAAAAACACTGAGCCCTAAAATGCCTGAACCTGAACCAAAATCGAGTACATTAACAGGTAAGCCTTCAAACTCTTCAGTATAAAGCTTAAGACACAAGTAAGTTGTCTCGTGGCTACCAGTTCCAAAACCCATTCCAGGATAAATGTAGATATGTTGTTTCGCTTTTGGGGCATAGTCTTTCATCCAAGAAGGGATAATCTCCAATTTTTCATTCACTAAAATTGGCGAATAATGCTTCTTCCATTCTGTATTCCAGTCTTGTGAAAGATGCTCTTCGACTTGAACCTCGGCCAAAATCTGTTTCTGACAATATAATTTAAATTTTTCGGCATTTTCTGAATCTTCAAAAAAGAATCTATAGTTTGCAGGACGGCCCAAAACTGCTCCCTCAACCTCGTCCAAGACGCTTTCTGGGATATCTCCTCCTGAGTAAGCGCGCTCACCCAAAATTTCGTCCACCTCGGCCTCAGATAGGGAGAACTCTTCAATACCAGAGGCATGAAAGTCTTCCATAGCAGTTTGCTGGAGAGCAAAAGCTTGATTTTCAGACGGTTGAAAATGAAAAAGGGTCACAACCCAAAAATTATCCATAAAAATCCTTTAATTAATCTGCTTTATAACTCATTAAGTAAGAATTGTGAGGCTAAAAATTTTACATGAGCAAAGGTTTTCTTCGCCTTGAGGAGGATTTTTTGTTACAAGCTCTTCCCGTATGGAAAAAGTATTTTTGATTGGAATTGCGGGCGGTTCAGGTTCGGGTAAAACCACCTTTGCCAAGAAAGTTTTAAAGGGCATCAATGGCCTTGACTCAACTCTTCTCCATATGGATTCCTATTACCTCAACGAGCAACCTAAAGTTAATTACACCAGTAGTGGTAAGCCCAATTTTGACCATCCTAATGCCTTTGATTGGGATCTTTTAAGAGTTCATTTAGCTGAACTGAAAAAGGGCAACAGTATTAAATGCCCTATTTATGACTTTAAGCAGTCCGCAAGAACAGAAGAGTTTGAAAGAGTTGGGCCTTGTCGAGTTGTCTTATTTGAAGGAATTTTTGCACTTTATGATCAAGCGATCAGAGAAATGCTTGATATAAAATGTTTCCTGCATGTGGATTCTGATATTCGTTTCACGAGACGCCTTCATAGAGATGTCAAAGAAAGGGGAAGATCCCTTGAATCTGTCATTTCTCAATACTACGATACTGTTCGTCCTATGTATCAAAAGTACCTTGATCCTCAGAGACAGTATGCTGATTTCACCGTGGGAGAAGAAACCGACGTTGCTTCACTCATTTTGTCTGCTAGAATTAAGGAAATGCTTAACACTTCAACTCAGGCTCAGGCACACGAGGCAATTTAATTGAAAAACAAATACTTCTCAATGCTTCCAATTGGTGGGGTAGACGAGATTGGCTCAAATATGACTCTTATCCGTACGGAGAAAGAGGATATTATTATAGACTGTGGATTACTCTTTCCTTACGAAGAATGCTTCGATATCAACTACCTTATTCCTGATTTTGGACTTCTCGATTCAGACAGAGTTCATAATATTATTATTACCCATGGCCATGAAGATCACATTGGGGCCCTTTACCATTTGTTGAAAGCGTTTCCACATTTAAAAGTCTGGGTGACGCCATTCACATTACATCTTATTCAAAAAAAACTTGAAGAGCATAAGTTAAATTTAAATTATCAAATTTATGAACCTGCTCAAGAGCTGAATTTTGAACTGGTTGATGTGACCCCGGTGCATGTTAATCACTCAATTCCTGAAACGAGTGGATTAATTATTCGCTCCAAAAATAAAGAGTGGGGTGCACTTTATATTTCTGATTTTAAAGTTGATTTAAAATCAAACCATGAAGCACCAATTGATTTTAAACTGATCAAAGAAAAACTTTCTGTTTGCAAAAACACGGCGTATTTTATTGATTCAACTAACGTCATTTATGATGGAAAAACGACATCGGAAAATGAATTAAGTGCAGACCTTGAACACTTGATGAACCGACCAGAAAGGCGTCTTTTCATCACCCTCTTTGCTTCTAATGTTCACCGCATGAATGCGATTGCAAAAATGGCGCAGTCTTCTGGACGAAAAATTGTCGTCATGGGCCGCTCCCTCTGGACCTACATGGAAGCCGCCCGGCAAGCGGGCCATTCGGATCTCACGATGGATGATCTTTTTATGCCTGACCAGGTTAAAAACGAAACTGGAAAAATGCTTATCTTTCTTTCAGGATGCCAGGGAGATTTTCTTAGCGCTTTAAGAAGATTTAGTTACGGTGAAGACGGGAGCTTTAAACCAACTCAAGGTGATGTAGTTATTTTTAGCTCAAAAGTAATACCGGGTAATGAGAAGAAAATTTATCGCATCTATAATAAGCTCACACAATTTGGTGCAGAAATTATTACGGCCTATGATCATTTAATTCATGCTTCAGGTCATCCAGGAAAAGAAGACCTGCATCTTCTAATTAAGAATTTCACCCCCAATTACTATATTCCTATTCATGGCGAAAGCTATATGCTCAGAAAGCATGAGGAATTTATTAATAGGGATTTTCCACAAATAAAAACTCAAGTTATTCATAACTATCAAGAAATTCTCCTTGGTGAAGGTGTTGTTAAAGTTCAATTGCATGAGCCTAAAGAGCCTCGTCTTATCCACGGTAAGAACCTTGAAATTGAAAAAACTCAAATTTCACAACGACGTAAAATGGCTACTCAGGGAGCAGTCTTCATTAGTTATCGTGGGTCGAATGCTCAGCTTGAAATCACTACCATTGGCCTACCTCTTTCTGCTCAAGAATCACTTGCGTCTCTTAAAAATAAGCTTTTGACCCAAATTCAAGAACACTTGGCCAATCGTGAACCAAGCTACTTTAAGGATCAGGTAAAAATCTCCACTCGCCAGTTCTTTAACAATTTACTTGGCTATAAGCCTGTTACTGAAGTTCATCTCTTCTAGATTGTTAGCTAGATGAAATTTTTCCATTTTTGGTTTAAAATACTACCAATGGATAAAATGGCTTTAGTTCTTATTGTCTTAACTCTGTTACTTTTGGCAGTTATTGTCGGAGTCCTAACTCTTTTAATTTATAAAATGAGTAAAACTCAAGGGGCCCAAGTCAACTCTGCTCCTCCAAGTGAACCTCAGGCTTCAAAGGAAGCAGATGTTTCTAAGTCTGAGTTTCATCCAGCGATCCTTGAAAGAATGAAGGACATGGAAAGGCTAAAACCCAAGAGAGCTGATCTGTTTTGTCCTAATCATTCAGAAGAGCCAGGTGAAACGGTCTGTGCAATTTGCGATAAGCTGTTTTGTAGATCTTGCATTAAACCCTTTAAAACTATGCATTTTTGTAAGGAGCATCTGCCTCTCATCATGAAATATGACTGGGACGAAGTCCTAACACTTAAAACATCAACTCAGGACCCTGAGCAAGGCGTTCGTCTTTTTGAAGCGAAAAAAGACATTTTTCAGAATGAGGACATTCCAACCTATGTAGAGACTCATTACAAGATAAATGTTGATCAAGATTATATTGAAACGTACCTAGTTCTTTATGCTCAGAAAGAAAGTATAGAGATTATTCGAGAAAAGTTTCTCTCTAAAATAAATTCTCTCCAATAAAAAAGGCCCTCTTTCGAGGGCCTTCATTTTTAGATTTGTGAATCGTGGTTACGATCATTTTTCTTCATGAAA
This sequence comes from Bacteriovoracaceae bacterium, assembly GCA_947461145.1. Taxonomy (GTDB): domain Bacteria; phylum Bdellovibrionota; class Bacteriovoracia; order Bacteriovoracales; family Bacteriovoracaceae; genus Peredibacter. The sequence goes on along the minus strand of CANHJD010000104.1, from coordinate 2,689 downwards.
GACGGAGTATCAAATTCATCTTCATCAAAATTAAAGAAACCAAGTTTTTCAGCAATTGACTTTATTCTGCTTTCACGGTTTTGAGCAGGAACTTCGGATTTCGCCTCAAGGTTTGTCTGTGAATCATTGTGAAGATACTCAGTCTTTGTCTCAAAAGCTGTATTGTTTACAGTATTTTGACGAGTAGGTGCCGCCTGAGGAGCTTCAAAGTTTTTTTGTGATTCATATTTAGAAGCAGCATTTTGTAGTTTTTCGGCCCAATTTACTTTTGGCTTATTATCTACATTTAGTTTTGGCTCTTCAAAATCAAAAGTGATCTCTGATTTTACTGCGTAGTCCGTATTTTTAGGCGCCACAGGAGTTTCAAATCTTGGTTCAGGACGCACTTCATTTCTAAGTTCAGTTTTAACAGCGTTCAAATTATTTGATTGAACTGGAGAAGCTTGAACTTGAGTTTCATTACGTACATTTTCATAAACTGGTGTAGCGGCCTGAGCATAAGTTGGCTGATTATTTGTCGCTTGAACAGGAGCAACACGATTTACATGTAGGCCTGTTTCTTTGCGGGCAACACGAAGACCCGTTGCAATAACAGTGACCTTAACTGCATCACCCATATTATCATCAATCACTGTACCAAAAATGATTTCTGCATCTTCATCTGCTGCTTCCATAATAAGGGTCACAGCTTGATTTGTTTCATGAGTTGTAAGGGTTGAATTACCAGTAATGTTGATAATAATACCTGTTGCTCCATCAATTGAAACATCTTCTAGAAGTGGAGAGCTGATGGCCTGACGAGCAGCTTTGATTGCGCGCTCAGTTCCTGTTGCAGAGCCTGTTCCCATTAGAGCAAGACCCTTATTACTCATAACTGTTGATACGTCTGCAAAGTCAGCATTAATTAAACCAGTATTATTAATTAAATCAGAGATACCTTGAACGGCATTTAATAACACATCGTCAGCAGCCTTGAATGTATCAACAAGTGAAAGATTCTCTCCAGCAAGCTGAAGTAGTCTTTGATTTGGGATACAAATAAGTGAATCCACTGTTTCTTCGAGAGAATTTATTCCTTCATCGGCCTGACGAGCACGCTTTTTGCCTTCAAACATAAAAGGTTTTGTAACAACACCAACAGTTAGAGCACCCATTTCACGAGCAAGTTTTGCAATTACTGGCGCAGCTCCAGTTCCAGTTCCGCCTCCCATGCCTGCTGTAACAAAAACCATATCTGCACCCTGGAGAACTTCAGAAAGTCTCTCATAGTCTTCGATAGCGGCTTTTCTTCCAACTTCAGGATTAGCTCCTGCCCCTAGACCTTTAGTAACATTTCCACCCAATTGTATTTTTACTGATGCTAAATTCGCATGAAGTGCCTGAGAATCAGTATTGGCAACAATATATTCAACCCCAGTTAGGCCTGAGCGAATCATGGTATTAACAGCGTTACATCCGCCTCCACCAACTCCAATTACTTTAATTTTCGCCCCTGTTAAATTTGTGTTGTCGGCGATGTCAAACATATAGTCCTCCGGAATTAGAAAATCTCTTTAAATACGTTTTTGAGTGATTTACCTATTTTATCAAACATATCTGATTCGTCTTCAGTTATTTCCTCACGAGTCAGAGCTTCTGAAACTTTATTAGATTCTTGTAACAGTCCAAGGACTGTAGAAAACTTTGGATGTTGCATGGCCGAAGTCATTCCACCAAAAGCTTGGGGATATCCAACCTTCACAGGTTTTTCTAAAATATACTCTGCCATCTCTGGTAGATTTCTGATCAAAGCGCCTCCACCTGTAAGGACGAAGCCTCCTGTGATTTGATCTTGCAAATTCTTCTCCAAGATCATTTCTTTAACCACGTTGAAGAGTTCTTCTGCCCTTGCACCAAGAACTTCAGCTATATAGCCCATCGAGACTTCTCTCTGCCTGGTGCCAGAAAGTCCCTGAACAGTAATATAAGTTTCATTTAACTGGGCGTGGTTTAGCACCGATCCGTGGGTCAATTTAATTTTTTCGGCTTCATTGTGAGGAATTTTCAAAGCGACGGCGAGATCATTTGTAAAATGATTACCACCAAGAGGAACAATTTGAGAGTGAATGAGACTTCCTTCTTTCCAGACGGCAATATCAGTTGTTCCACCACCAATATCTATCAACACAACCCCAAGTTCTTTCTCCTCAAGAGAGAGAACTGAGCGTGAAGAAGCAATTGGTTGAAGTATAACTGAGTTAGCATTTAGGCCCGCCTGCTCAACACACTTTACAAGATTATGAATGAGAGGAGTTTTTCCTGTCACAATATGAACGTTAACTTCAAGACGTGACCCGCACATCCCAATAGGATTTTTAATTCCAACTGTATTATCGACTTTGAACTCCTGTGGGATTACATGGAGAATTTCGCGATCAGAGGGTATAAGAACTGCCTTTGCAGCTTCTATGACTCGATCGACATCTGACTGCGAGATTTCTTTGTTCTTAACAGGAACCACGCCAGAAGAATTAAAACAGTAAATATGATTACCAGCAATGCCAACAGACGCGGATTCAAGTTCTTCGATTCCAGCCATGAGTTTAGCTTCTTCGATTGAAGCTCGTATTGATTCAACAGTTTTTTCAATGTTTACCACCGAGCCTTTTTTAAGGCCGTTACTTGGATGTGATCCCACACCAAGGATTTC